>NZ_JBIDFE010000021.1:0-42330 GCF_046635605.1 Gilliamella sp. BG3 | reverse complement strand
ATGTGTATAGTAGTGAACAGTAGTGAATACTAGTGAACACCAAAAAATATATATAATAAGTATATAATATATTGATATATATAAATTAATATTAGGTTAGTGAATAGTAGTGAACACTTTATATTAAAAGTTTAAGATTATGGGGAGGTAAGCATAAAAACAGCCTAATGACTGGGTAAGTAAAGGGTGACATTTGAAAAAACACCCCTCAGATTTGAGGAGTGATTATTATGGAGAATTGAAGTTTGTAACCCAAATATGGGGCACGGTATGAATAGCGTGATATGGTTAATGATTAACTAACTTTAAATTGCGGTTACCTGATAGTGAGACATTTCCTTGGCTTGCTTGCTCAACAAAGTCACCCCACCAGTCAAGCATAATACGCTTTTGATGTTCATATTCTGCTTTGTTGTAGGCTCGCCTTACTGCGTTTTTATCTACATGCGATAACGCGCTTTCAATGACATCATAATTAAAGCCTTGTTCGTTTAAAGCGGTACTAGCTAAAGCTCTTAATCCATGCGCAACTAACTTATCTTTGTATCCCATGCGCTTTATTGCCATGTTAGCGGTTTGGCTACTCATTGGCTTGTTATAAGGCGGTCTTGCTGTTGGGAAAACAAACTCACTTTTATGATTAATAGATTTCATTATCTCAAGTATTTTTATTGCTTGCGGTGATAAGGGTATATTGTGAGGTCTATCCATTTTCATGCGTTCGGCAGGAATACTCCATAATTTTTTATCTAGATTAATTTCTTCCCACTTAGCCCCTACGGCTTCACTTGGTCGCGTTAATGTTAATAACTGCCATTCAATCACGCATCTAGTTTGCAATTCAATCTTTGCCATAGCTAAAGCTTGCATGAACTGCGGTAACTCAGTAGGGGGAATAGTTGGCTGATTTTTTACTTTCGGGCTATTAAATACGTCGGTGATTTTGGCTAGAGGGTTATTATCGATAATTCCCATATTGACAGCATAATACATTATTTCATTAATTCGCCTACAAACTCTTTTTACTGTTTCGTATTTATTATTGTTATTTAATGGCTGTAATGCGTTAATCGCTTTGATAGCTGTTACTTGGTTTATTGGAATATCTTTTATATAAGGGAAAACATGATTTTCTAATGAACGCCAAGCCTTTTTGAGCGTTTGTTCTTCTAAACCTTGTTCTGTTTTGAATTTGAACCATTTCTCAGCCATAGCGTAAAAGGTATTATTACAAGCTTCTTGCTTACGTTGTTCTTGTTCCGCTTTGTGATATTGTGGATCTATCCCTTGCTTTATTAATTCTCGCGCTTCATCTCGTTGTTTTCGCGCTTGTTGTAGCGATGTTTCTGGGTATTTACCGAAAGATAATAATGTCTCTTTATGTGATATTGGCTTTTTATATTTAAATCGCCATAATTTAACCCCTGTCGGTTTAACTAACAAAAAAAGACCTCCACCATCAAAATACTTTTTATCCTTACTAGTGGCTTTTAATGCTTTTATTTGTGTGTCAGTTAAGGGAGTAGTTTTTACAGCCATTTTTCACCTTTGGGGGTACGCAATAATAGGGTATTTAATTATACCCCCAAATATACCCCCATTATTTTTGGTTGTAAATGTACCTTACTGATACTTAATGGGCAATAAAATAGACTTTGAGGCTTGTTATTACTGGATTTGGTGTGCTTTGGTGGGTTTAAAAGAATGTTACTGATTATTGATTTGGTGCCGTGGGCGGGACTTGAACCCGCATGCTCTTAGAGCACTACCCCCTCAAGATAGCGTGTCTACCAATTTCACCACCACGGCGCCGTTGTTATTCAGGTATATCTGAAGTTGAATTTTGCTGTACAGGTTGAGTAATTGGAGCTGTTGCAGGTGCGGTATTACCTTCATTCAGCTGTGTTGTTACTGGTACAGTATCTTCAATATTCTCAAATTCGCTAGATGAAGCTATTCGTGGTTTGCTACCTAAATTTGAAAGTAAAATGCTTATTACAAAAAACAAAATACCTAATAAAGTGGTAGCGCGAGTTAAAAAATTCCCACTACCTGAAGAGCCAAATAAAGTTGCGGATGCACCAGCGCCAAATGATGAACCCATGTCAGCACCTTTACCTCGTTGTATTAAAACTAACGCAACTATTATAACCGCGATAATTAAATAGCTTATAATTAAAAATTCGTACATTTCAACCTGTCAATTTATATGTTATACAACAGAATTTATTGATGCGAGATATTAGCGAAAGACAGTCCAACAAGCAAGTAAAATTTAAGATATGATCGATATATTTTAAGCATTTATACTTTTCAGGTAGTAAAAATACTTATTTTATCTGTAGATGATGTATTATTGTATATTCACTAATTTTATTTCAAGCAATAAATTAAAACAGTCATTAGATATATTTATCATAATCAATTGTGAGTTTTTGAGTAAAACAAGTATAATGATGCATTTTTATAATAGTTCGCATTGATTTTATGAAATTTATTGTTAAGCTCTTTCCCGAAATTACCATCAAAAGTGATTCTGTTCGTTTACGATTTATTAAAATACTAACAAGTAACATTCGTAATATTTTAAAGCATCATATTGAAGATGTTGCAGTTATTCGTCATTGGGATTTTATTGAAGTTCGTCCAAAAGTTGAAAATAGTGAAGCTAAGATACTTGAATTATTAATGCGAATCCCTGGTATACATCATATTCTTGCTGTCGATGAAATCACTTTTGTTGATATGCATGATATTTTTGAAAAAGCATTAGATTATTATGCTCCATTAATTGAAAACAAAACGTTTTGTGTACGCGTTAAGCGTCGAGGTAAACATGAATTTACTTCAATTGATGTTGAACGTTATGTTGGTGGTGGGCTTAATCAACATGTGTCTTCGGCTAAGGTTAAATTAACTCATCCAGAAATCACCGTTCATCTTGAAATCGACAAAGAAAAGTTACTGCTGGTAAAAGGTCGACATGCTGGCATTGGCGGTTTTCCAACTGGTACACAAGAAGATGTTCTTTCGCTCATATCGGGTGGTTTTGATTCTGGCGTATCAAGTTATATGCTAATGCGACGCGGAAGCCGAGTGCATTATTGTTTCTTTAATCTTGGTGGAAAAACTCACGAAATTGGAGTTAAACAAATGGCGCATTACCTATGGGAGCGTTTTGGTAGCTCACATAAAGTGCGTTTTATTGCTATTGATTTTTCGGATGTTGTTGGTGAGATTCTTGAAAAAATTGATGATGGGCAAATGGGCGTTATCTTAAAGCGGATGATGATTCGTGCGGCATCAAAAATTGCGCAACGTTATAAAGTGGAAGCTCTCGTTACTGGAGAAGCATTGGGGCAAGTATCAAGCCAAACACTTACCAATTTACGTTTAATTGATAATGCTAGTGATACATTAATTTTACGTCCTTTAATCACACACGATAAAGAAACCATTATCAATATTGCGCGTCAAATTGGTACTGAAGATATAGCAAAAACAATGCCAGAATTTTGTGGCGTAATATCTAAAAACCCAACAGTTAAAGCCGTGAAAGAAAAAATTGAAGCAGAGGAAATGAATTTTAATTTCACGATTTTGGATAAAGCAGTTGCCGAGGCTGAAAATATTGATATTCGTGAGATAGCAAAACAAACTGATACAAAAATTGCTCATGTTGAAACTGTCACAACTTTGAGTACCGATCACGTGGTTATTGATATTCGATCTTCAGAAGATCAGGAAGATAATCCACTTATATTAAGCGATATTGAAGTTAAGCATATTCCATTTTATAAGTTAGCAACGCAATTTGGGAATTTGGATCAATCGAAGCAATATTTACTATATTGCGATCGTGGAGTCATGAGTAAATTACAAGCGCTTTATTTAATTGACCAAGGCTATAATAATGTAAAAATATTTTCTATATAAAAATTAACAATAATTTACTATATTGTTCGTGATTTTTACATATATAGTAAATTTTTGGATAAAACTATATTTGGTATAAAAATTAATATCAAGAATGAATGAAATAAAGAGGATTGTAATGAGCAGTAAATTACTTGTAGTTGATGATGATCCAGAAATTACTTTATTATTACGAGAACTTCTTGAGTTAGAAGGATTTCTTGTTGAAATAGCGAATAATGGTATTCAGGCTTTAGAAAAGTTTGATAGTACGATAGATCTTATTTTACTTGATATTATGATGCCTGAAATGAATGGACTTAAATTCTTATCTCAACTTAGAGGTAAATTTACGATACCTGTTATTTTTTTAACGGCTAAAGATAATGAATATGATAAAGTGATTGGACTTGAGCTTGGTGCTGATGACTACATTCTAAAACCATTTAATGATAGAGAGCTTATTGCCCGAATCAATGCACTTTTGCGTAGAGCGCATTGGGATAATGTAGCAAACGATGAAACTGAACAACCAATTAAATATACAATTGATAAACTTAATGTAAATCGAAAACAGGGATCTGCTTTTTTTGATAACAAGTATATAGATTTAACGGGTACTGAGTTTCAAGTGTTGCTTACCTTTCTAGAAAATTCGGGAAAGATAATTACACGCGAAAAACTAAGCGAATTTGTTTTGGGTAAAAATTTAGCTCCACTTGCTCGCTCAATTGATGTACATGTATCTAGATTACGGAAAAAACTACCGCCTAGAAGTGATGGTTTACCATGGATTAAAACATTACGTTCAAAAGGTTACTTATTTGTAATTGATCGAAATGACGATTTGTTATATGAATAACTTTATAATGAAGATCAGATAATATGATATGTGGCTTTTTGATAAACTAACAATAAGAATTTTCACAATATTTTTATTAACCATAGCTTTTTTTCTAATGTTAATAATGGTTTTGCCGAGTCTTGATGCTCGAAACCTAACCTACTTAGCAAACAAAGATAAACAAGCTGGTAATATGCTTGCGCATCAAATTGAAAATGATCTTATTAATGTACCAAAAGATAGTTTTCGGTGGTGGATGCGTTTTATTGTTGTTATGGATAGTTATCAAAAACCGGGGCAATTTTTATTTATTGTTACTCCTAATGGGCAAATCATTACAGCTGAAACAAAAAATATTGATTTAATCAAAAACTTTAGTGAAAAATCCCATGATGTCAAAGATCCTGCAAAAAAAATTTATGATTCTCAAGAAATTATAGGACCTTTTCTCATTCATTATGCTAATGCTGAATATCAATTATATATCCTACAACAAACTACAGATATTCAATCTCAATTAGTCAACTTTATATTTGATCATCCTTTTTTACTATTAACTTTAACCATGCTGGCAAGTTCTCCTTTTTTACTATGGCTATCTTGGAGTATTGCAAAACCTGCTCGAGGGCTAAAAAAAGCAGCTGATCAGGTTGCGAAAGGGAATTTACAAGAGTGGCCTGAGCTAGAACAAATAGGATCGTCTGAATATAAAGCTACTGGGGCTAGTTTTAACCATATGCTAAGAGAGCTTAAACGAATGCAAGAAGTACAGCAACGTTTGTTTTCAGATATTTCTCATGAATTGCGCACTCCTTTGACTCGTTTGCAGCTTGCTACATCGCTATTGCGACGCAAACAAGGTGAAAGCAGTGAAGTTATACGTATTAATAATGAAGCAATAAAATTAGATTCTATGATTGGTGACTTATTGTCATTGGCAAGGCAACAATATGACAATAATGAAATTCGTGAAGTTAATAAAATTAATATTCTATTTAAACAGGTGCTTGATAATGCCACTTTTGAAGCAGAACAAATAGGTAAAACGTTGGTCGTTACAAATTTTCCAACTAACCATACTATATTATGCTATCCAATTGCTTTGTGTAGCGCACTTGAAAACGTTATACGCAACGCATTTCGCTATTCAAATAAACAGATCGATATTAATTTTGTAGCACAACAACAAAAGCTAACAATTACAATTGATGATGATGGTCCAGGAGTTGCTGAAAGTGAACTAGAACAAATTTTTAGACCTTTTTATCGTACAAGTGAAGCTCGAGATCGTGAATCTGGCGGAACTGGATTAGGGCTCGCTATTGTAGCTAATGCCATCATACGCGATCACGGTACTGTAAAAGCAGAAAAAAGTCATCTTGGTGGACTTAGAATTGTGATAATATTGCCAATTCATAAACATCAATAAATAATAAATGAGAAAAGTTGTGTCAAATTCAGCCTTAAACATCGTTTTATTTGAACCCGAAATTCCTGCTAATACTGGAAATATTATCCGTCTTTGTGCTAACACTGGTTTCAATTTACATATTATTGAGCCTATGGGCTTTTTCTGGGATGACAAAAAGTTAAGGCGAGCCGGGCTTGATTATCAAGAATTTGTTGATGTAAAACGCTATAAAAATCTCAACCATTTTTTAGATGCCAATCAAATAGACCTATCAACACAAGTTTATGCTTTAACCACAAAAGGACAAAAGCCACACAGTGAAGTCGATTACCAGCAAAATGACTTCTTAATGTTTGGACCAGAAACCCGAGGCTTACCCAAAAACATACTTGATGCACTACCACAAGAGAAAAAGATCCGCATTCCCATGCTCGCCACTAGCCGTAGTATGAATTTATCTAATTCTGTTGCCGTTGTGGTTTATGAATCATGGCGTCAGTTAAATTATATGGGTGCAAAATAAATTTTAGTCTTACTCAGTTGTTGGATAAATACCGACGTTGGGAAAAAAGCAATATTCAAACCTTTCGGTGCGGTTAAAATAATTATTTTTTTATAAAAACCTTTTATATAGTTCATTTATTTTATTAATGCTTTTTGCTCTTAATTTAAGTCAAATAGTTATGTTTTTTAGAATTAGACTTAGGAGCGGACGTTTTGGCCTTTTCGGTGCAGTTTATCGGCTAATCCCCTAAATTGGAAGTAGCTATTGTAGCTATTCTACCCACTAATAGATAAAATGTTTGAAACCTCACCGATCCCCAAAATTTTCTATTACCATTTGATTCACAAAAAAAATTCAATAAAATCAATAACCAACCTGAACGATTTTAGAGAAAAAACATTCCTACAACACCGCATGTCAATATACCTATCTTTAAATCTTAATTTTTTATTCTTTCGATTGTTACATTATTAACTTTTATAAGTTTACCTGCTTGTTTTACCAAATTACGGCATCTATACAAATACAATCACGTAAACTACATTCTAATTTACCGCTATTATTAATCTATGCACTTATGCTATATCCAAAATTAAAACTACCGAACTTATCAAGATTCTATACATTTAATTTTGGCTTTTATCGGTTCGCCTAAATTAAAAAAATAACTGCCTTTGAATTGATTTATATGTAGTGATCCTCACAAAAAAAAGCAGAAGTTACCGCTATGACATAAATACAAATCATAGCGGGACAAATATCATAGGCAAAAAATTTAGCATCAAATTCAAACCAATATTCAGAAAATCTGTTTACCCAAAAAAATCGTTCAACACCAATAATAGCAAAACAAAAATTGATTATTATCTTGAAATTTGTTGTACTATTTCACTCATAGCAACAGCCATTGCAGTTAAGCTTCTGGCTGCTCGTTTTCAAGAGTGACATCTGGGTCGTTGTATACTGTCATATCCATAAGACCAATTTCTTTATCGGTTGCGACAGCGGCTGTCATAGCGCCAGATACATTAGCTAAAGTTCTTGCCATATCAATAATTGGATCAACAGCTAAAACCATACCAATTAATGGGAAGTATTCGGCCATGCCCATACCTGATAAAACAACGGTTGCGGCAACTGTTGCCGTGCCAGGAATTCCAGCTATACCAATTGAACCAATAACCACTACAATGACAAGCATAATATAAAATTGGATATTAGTATCAATACCAACCATATGAGCTACCATAACAGCAAGTAAAGCAGGAAAGAAACCGGCACATCCATTCATTCCCATGGTACTACCTAGAGAGCCAACTAAATTTGCGGTACCTGTATTAACACCCATTCGGACGGTTAGTGTTGAAATAGTCATTGGTAATGAACCGACAGAGGAGCGACTTGTAAAGGCTAATAACCATGTTCCTAGCGCTTTTTTTATAAACATGATTGGTGAAATACCATGAATCACAATAATGGCAACATGTACAATCAACATAATCAATGTGGCGATGTAGATCGCTGCAACAAAACTTGAAACCTGAATAATTGCGGGTATTCCGTTAGAAATGATGGTGCGAGCAAGTAAAGCAATTACTGCATAAGGCATGTATTTTATGACTGTCATCGCAATCGACATGATGATCTTATAAAGTGCTTCGATAAACGTTTTAAATAGGGCAATTGGTTGTGAGTTTTTCTTTTCCATTCTGTTGGCGGCAATCCCCATTAAGGCAGAGAAAATGACCAATCCAACAATATTTTCGTTTACCATTGATGCAATAATATTGCTTGGAATTAGATTTATAAAGGTATCAATAATATTAGTGTATTGTTTTGCCTGAGCTTGATGTACAGAACTTGAGCTTATTTCACCTAATGCAAATAGATTAGCTAACAAAATACCAACAATACAGGCAATTGCTGTTGTAAACAGTAACCAAAAAATTCCTCTGAATGCGATTTGGGGTAGATTTTTTTTACCAGAGAAATCGATAATTACTTTAACAATAGATACAAATATGAGTGGTATCACTAACATTCGGATAAAAGCGATAAATGCTCGACCAAATAGTCCATACCAAGTTGCGGTTTCTTGCATCCAGATTGTTGATGTGTCTGGAAATCCTGCTACAGCTTGAATACTTAAACCAAGCACGGCACCAAGTATTAACCCAACTAACATACGTATTGAAAAATTAACCTTTTGCTTTTGTAATGGCCTCATTACTGCAAAAAAACAGATGAGCAGTAACCCAATACCAATTAATGTCTGGTAATGAGTAATAGATAAGAACTTTTCAAAAAAGACTCCTTGAAAAATGGCATCTGGCATATTTAATCCTCACCCTTTAATAATAAATTTAATTATCTAGTAAAATATTTATTGATAGGTTTATTAATATCTATCTTATTTTGCAATTGAGCCTGCAATATTTAAAATATCCCACGGTCTGGAAAATGGCGGTGCATAAAGAAAATCCATCATGGCTAATTCATCAATTTTCAAATTCGTCCATATTGCGGTTGCAAGAGTGTTGACCCTTAATGCCGCACCTTGCCCTCCAGCTATTTGACCACCTAAAATCACTCGAGTGTCGGCATGATAGATAAGTTTTGCTGTTACACTTGTTTGACCTGCAACATAGTTGCTGTGATTTTTATCTTTAACTATGACAGTTTTATAAGGAATTCCAGATTTTTGGGCTTCGCTTTCAGTTAAACCTGTTCGTCCTGCTTCAATATCAAAGACTTTTAAGGCTGAGGTGCCAATAGTGCCAGGATATTCACAATTTCCGCCACCTAAATTTTCGCCTACAATTTTGCCTAGTTTGTTCGCCCCTGTAGCAAGTGGAATATATACCATTGAATGACTAACTCTATGGTGAAGGGCAACACAATCTCCAGCAGCATAAATATCTGCCATATTAGTTTGTCCAAAGCTGTTGGTGATTA
This sequence comes from Gilliamella sp. BG3, assembly GCF_046635605.1. Taxonomy (NCBI): domain Bacteria; kingdom Pseudomonadati; phylum Pseudomonadota; class Gammaproteobacteria; order Orbales; family Orbaceae; genus Gilliamella; species Gilliamella sp. BG3. Next base: position 32,700 of record NZ_JBIDFE010000021.1, on the reverse strand, counting down.
TGGCACCATTTGCAAGTGTCTTGATACCAAGGTTTTTATAGATATCATTGTTTGGCTTAACACCGGTTGCAATAATAACAACATCGGCTGGATATCGTGATTTATCAGTAATTACATGTGTGACGTTGTGCGATCCTTCAAAGCCAAGTACTCGCTCTTGCAAATGTAGATCACAATGTTGTTTAATATTTTCTTCAATTAGTTCAGTGATTTGCCTATCAAATGCATCGATAAGAATTCTGTCATCCAATTGAATCAATTTGACGTTTTTTTGTAAAGCAACAAGCGATTCAGCTATTTCAAGCCCAATATATCCAGCACCTATAACAATCAAATTTTTGATATTTGAGTTGGATAATGTCTGTTTGATAGCTAACCCGTCATGCAGGTTGCGTAATGTGAAGATATTTTTTAGTTGGCTATTTTCAAGAGGGGGAATGATGGGACTTGCACCAACTGCAAGTAGTAACTTGTCATAGCTATCATCAAAGCAATTGCCAGTATTGAGATCTTTAACAGTTAATTTTTTTTGATTAGTATCAATAGCAATGACTTTATGTAAAGTTTTTATTTCAATACCATCTTTTTGAAATTGCTCGGGCGTTCGGGATATCATTTCGTTGGCGTCAGTAAAGTGGTTACCAATAAAATAAGGTAAACCGCAAGCACCAAACGAAACAATATCTGATTTTTCATAAATACGGATGGTTGCCTCAGGGTTCATTCTTTTAGCCTTTGCAGCAGCACTTGCGCCTGCAGCTTGAGCGCCAATGATGATTATTTTCACTTAATTTTCTCCTCAGTGCTCAAATACTGAATTATAAAATAATGCCTTATCATACGCCATAGATTACTTAGGCGATAGATAATTAGCATTAATATTCGTTAATTTAAAATTTCATTCGTTTAAAAATCAACAATTACACTATTTAGTGTAATTTTTAAGTCGTATCATTTTTGTCAAAAAGTTTCAGGTAACTATGTGTTTCAGTATAAATTATTAAGTATAAGTGGCTGAGTTTGGTTGATTAATGTCATGATTAAATTAATCTGTAAGTCTGTGTCATTTAATGTGGGAATATAATAAAATGATTTTCCACCTGCATTTAAAAAGATTTCTCGATTTTGTTCGTCAATTTCGTAAATAGTTTCAATACAATCTACCGAAAATCCGGGACAGATGACGTGCACATTGTTAACACCACTTTTTGCTAATGTTTGTAGTGTATCGCTGGTACTTGGCGTAACCCATTTACCTTTTCCAAATTTAGATTGATAAGCCATTTGAATTGGTATATTTATGTTATTTGTTCGGCATTTTTCGATTAATAACTGTGTGGTCATTTCACAACGTTGAATATAATCCTCTTTTCGTTTGTAAATATAACGCTCAGGAATACCATGATAAGAAAGTATAAGCACTTCAGGCTCACCTTGGCATTGAAATGCTTGCTTAATTTGTAAATAAAGTGCATTGATATAACTTGGATGATCGGCATAATCACGAATATAGTCAATACTATTTATGATTTTGTCGGTTGCTATAACTTGTTTAAGTTTATCAAGTACAGCGAGTGTTGTGGTCGTTGAGTATTGTGGGAAAAGTGGCAATACCGTAATTTTTGAACATGATTGAAGCTTGTTCAATGCAGATTGAATATTGGGTTCACCATAGGTCATGGCTAATTCACATTGAATATTTGGTAAGTGGAGTTGTAATTTATCACATAATAATTGGCTGTAATGAAGTAAAGGTGATGAGCCATCTATCCAAATTTTTTGATAATGATGGATAATATAAGGCACTCGTTTAGGTATTACAAGGTACTTTAAAATCGGATACCAAAACAGTTTCGGTAAATCAACGACATGGCGATCGAGTAAGAACTCGGTTAAGTACCGTTTTATTGAATCTGGTGTTGCCGCGTTTGGTGTACCTAGATTAATCAGCAATAACCCTTGTTTTTTATTCACAAGTAATCCTTATTTTGAGCAAAGATAATAGTTGATAATGTTAAAAAGCCTATGTAGTGCGCCTTGATTTTGTTTTAATACTTGATACGCTTGTTCGCCAATTTGTTGACTACGCGTTTTATTTTCTAAAAGCCCATTAATCGCTGAATAAAGGGAATCGGCTGTGCTAGCACAAATGATCATGCCATCAGCTGAAATAAGTTGCTCACAAATCACTTTAAAATTGAAAAAATGTTCGCCACTAATGATTGGGATGTGGTGAAGTGCGGGTTCTAATGGATTATGCCCTCCATGTTTCACTAAACTGCCACCAACGAAGGCGATATCGGCAATACCATAAAGTTCTATTAATTCTCCCATCGTATCACCCAAAATGACTTGGGTTTGTTTAGCAGGAATTTGACCGCTACTGCGGTTTATATAATTTAATCCGCAATCATTAATTAATTTTTCGACGGTTTTAAAGCGTTCTGGGTGGCGGGGGACAATAATCAATAACAAATCGGGATATTTTTGTAATAACCGCTTAAAGGCAGATAAGATGATTTCATCTTCTCCATTATGTGTACTTGCGGCAATAAAGATAGGGCGGTCTAATTGCCACCGCTGTTTTAGCGTTTTGATTTTTTGCTGTTGTTGATCTGTTAAATCAATATCAAATTTAATACTACCGGTTATTGTTAAGCGATCACGGGGTAAACCCAGTGAAATAAAACGTTCCCCATCTTGCTTATTTTGTGCGGCAATTGCACTAATTTTTGATAGTAAATTGCTAATGGATCGCCCGAGTTTACTGTATCGATTAGCTGAACGTTCTGATAATCTGGCATTGGCAATAATTAGCTGAATATTTCGTTTATAACACTGACAGATAAAATTAGGCCAAAGCTCAGTTTCCATAATGATCACTAATTTGGGCTTAACCGTATTTAAAAAACGATTTATCGCGCAGGGCAAATCATAAGGTAAATATACATGGCTAACGCTATCACCAAGTAATGACTTAACTTGCTCTGAGCCTGTTGGCGTCATGGTGGTAACTGTGATAGGTAAACAAGGATATTGTTGTTTAAGTGCTTTGATTAGTGGGATGGCTGCTATCGTTTCACCCACCGATACGGCATGCACTAAAATACCGTTAGATTTAACTTTATTTTTGCAAAAACCATAGCGTTCAAGCCAACGCTTTCGATAAGCTGGTGCTTTACGACTACGCCAAAGCAGTCTTATCCAAACCAGTGGTTGAATCAAATACAATAAAAAAGTATATAAAATTTGCATACTAATTATAAGTTGGTTAGATCAAAAAAGTGTTCACGGTAATAAACAAGTTCAGCAATTGAGTCACGAATATCATCAAGAGCTTGATGAGAACTCTGTTTGCTAATCCCTTTTAGTATTTCAGGTTTCCAACGTTTAGCTAATTCTTTAATTGTGCTGACATCTAAATAGCGATAATGAAAATAACTTTCTAAATTAGGCATATAGTTAAATAAAAAACGACGATCTTGCCCAATAGTATTACCACAAATTGGAGAGCTGTTTTCTGGTACCCATTGTTTTAAAAATTCGATGGTTTGTTGTTCGGCCTGTTGTTCACTAATAGTACTTTTGCGAACACGCTCAATAAGTCCTGATTTGCCATGGGTGTTTTGATTCCACTCATCCATTAATGCTAATTGCTCATCAGATTGATGAACTGCAATCACAGGTCCTTCAGCAAGAATATTTAAGTTAGAATCGGTAACAATGGTTGCGATCTCAATAATGCGATCAGTTATTGGATTGAGTCCAGTCATTTCAAGATCTATCCAAATAAGATTGTTACTATTAATTTGAGATTGTTTGTTCATAATTTGCTATAGAGATTTTCTTTTTGATACTGAGTAGTGTAGCATAACTGACAATCTGTTTTAGTAAAAAATGAGTACTATGGCAAAAAATAAACTATCCAATAATCAAAAAAGACGTGTAGCGGCAAAACATCAGCAACGATTAGCAATAAAGCAAGATGAGAGTCTGGCAAATTTTTCGTCACCTCGTGACGGTGTAGTAATAAGTCGTTTTGGTAAGTCTGCAGATGTTGAAGATAGTGCAGGTCTTATTTATCGTTGTAGTATTCGTCGCACGTTACCGTCGATAGTCACTGGTGATAAAGTAGTATGGCGCGAAAGTTTAGAGCCAAATACCAATGGTATTATTGAAGCGGTTCACCCGAGACATTCTGAACTTGTCCGACCTGATTTTTATGATGGCGTTAAACCCGTTGCCGCAAATGTTGATCAAATCGTGATTATTTCGGCTGTCTTGCCAGAATTATCACTAAATATTATCGATCGCTATTTAGTTGCTTGTGAATGCACTGATATAAAACCTATTATTGTTTTAAACAAAATTGATTTACTTAATGATGATCAACGCACTGAAGTTGAAAAAAAATTGACGATTTATACTCATATCGGTTATCAAGTTTTGTATGTCTCATGTCAAAATCAACAAGGCATTGCTGTATTACAAGAAGTTTTGCAAGGTAAGATTTCCATTTTAGTTGGGCAGTCTGGTGTGGGAAAATCAAGTATTATTAATTTACTGTTACCTCATCAATCACAATCAGTTATGACTGGAGGTATTTCAGAAATATCTGGACTTGGTCAACATACAACCACTTCCTCTCGGCTTTACCACTTACCAAATGGTGGAGATATTATTGACTCACCAGGGATCCGCGAATTTGGTTTATGGCACTTAGAGCCAGAACAAGTGATTAGTGGTTTTAAAGAATTTGATAATTATTTAGGCGGTTGCCACTTTCGCGATTGTAATCACTTTGATACGCCAGGTTGTTTACTACAAAAAGCAGTACAAGACGGCAAAATTGCACCATCAAGGCTTGATAACTATCATCGGATTTTACAGACAATGCAAGAAGTTAAGGCAAAAACTAACAAAATCTATAAATAATCAGCTTAATTCATTTATAACAAAATTAAATAAGTTGTATTTGTGTTCGAGTCATTACTGTAATTACTTGCTGCTCACAATTAGTGGTAACCTCTTGAAAGTCATTGCTAGATTGTGAGCAACGAATGTGTTATTTAACATCTATTTTTTTAATGCAAAACCAATAGCTACATATGCCCAACCTTGGAAAATAAGGTCGATACCTAAAAACATACCTAATACCCAAAGACTGTCATATGGCCAACCTGCAATAATCATAAATCCTAAAATTAATGTAATAATCCCTGAGGTTAAAACCCATCCCCAACGAGGTAAATTGCGGTTATTCATAGCCGCAAATATTTGTGTAAAGCCGCTCATAATTAGCAAGAATGAAATCACCAATGTTAAGGCTGATGAAACCGCAACAGGTTGGAAAAATGACATTAGACCAATAAAAATGTATAAAACTCCCATTACTGCCCATAATGCTGACTGACTGAAACCTTTAATGCGAAATGAATGTAGCGCTTGCGCAATACCTGCCATTAAAATTAATGAACCAATAAAATAGACAGAAAAAACAGTTGCCATGAACTGATAACCTAATGCTAAGCTCCCCAATATAATTAAAATAACACCAACTAAAATAAACCAACTTGATTTTTCTTTAAGATTGTAGACATTGTTTTCGTTAGATATCATGTTATTTACCTATTTTTATAAGTTAATTTTGGATTTCAAATTAAAACCACTTTTTAAGACTTATAGTTTGTCAATGGTGATTTAGTAAATGAAAAGAAAGGTAGTGAAGGTACAATTTATTGCACAGTAATTAGTTTCTGTTCAAACTGTTACTGTGCACTAAATTAGTTAATATAATAAATCTAATTTTAGAATTAATCTTTATCTTTCAGTGCTTCTTCTAGCGTTGAATAGAACATTAGTTTGTTAGGAATTGGAACAATTTTTGCGCGAGCTAATGTTTTTAATGGTTGAAACTGTAACTCACAAATTGATAGATCAACTTGTTCAGGTAGTTCATCAATAAAATGAATTAAAGCATTGAGCCCACCAGCATCAAGAATAGGTACCGCATCCCATTGTAGCACTATGTGTTCATATCCATTAATCTTTTGATAAATTTCTAAAAATGTACGTTCAGCGGCAGCAAAAAATAGTGGCCCGTTAATACGTAGCACTAATGTTTTATCGTTACTGCGATTAAGTTCAACTAAGCGAGTCATGCGGGCGATACGGCGCATAAATAGGATTGAGGCAAGTATAATCCCAAGTGTAATTGCAATCACCATATCAAATAGTACTGTTAACGACATGCAAATAAGCATAATCAAAATATCATCTTTAGGAGCACATTTGATAATATAAATGACGCGTTGAACTGCACTCATATTCCATGCCACGATAAGTAATAATGCCGCCATAGCAGAAAGTGGGATAAATGATAATGCTGGTGCGAAGCAAATAAGAGCAAGTAAAACAACTAAAGAATGCAAAACGGCTGCAATAGGCGAGGTTGCACCTGCTTTGACATTTGCCGCTGAACGCGCAATAGCCGCTGTTGCTGAAATGCCACCAAAAAATGGTGCAATAATATTCCCTAAGCCTTGACCAATGAGTTCACTATTTGAGTGGTGTTTAGTGTGTGTCATTTCATCTAATACCACAGCACAGAGTAATGATTCAATTGCGCATAACATTGCCATGGTCAGTGAAATTGGCAGTAAGGCAGTAAATGTTGACCAATCCCAAGTAAAATCAGCGTGCTGCCAAGGTAAAATAAACTCTGGTAGAACAGCGGGTATACCATGACCTATTGTATTATCAGCTAGTGTATAGGTAAATCGTGAACCAATCGTTTCAATTTGATAGCCAAATTGATTAAAAATAAACATGACAGCAATACCAGCAATTAGAGCAGGTAGGTGTCCTGATATTTTAAGTCTAAGTTTTGGCCATACTATTAACACAATTAGTGTTACTACACCGACTAAAGTGTCAGCAATATTAATGGTTGGTAGTGTTTTAGCTAGTTCCGTAACTTTACCAATATAACTTTCTGGCATGTGCTCAAGTGTTAAACCAAAAAAATCTTTAATTTGCATGGTTGCTATAGTTATGGCAATGCCCGATGTGAAACCTAATACAACGGGTAAAGGAATATATTCGATTAATCTACCTAATCGAATTAATCCCATTAATACAAGAAATATACCCGATAGCAATGTTGCAATTAGTAGTCCAGATAATCCGTATTGTAATGATACAGGGTATAAAATAACTACAAATGCTGCTGTAGGTCCAGAAACACTAAACCTTGAACCACCCGTTAATGCAATGATAAAACCACCTATAATTGCTGTGTATAGACCATGCTGTGGAGGTACACCACTAGCAATAGCTAGTGCCATTGCTAGTGGTATAGCAATAATCCCAACAGTTATGCCAGCTATTAAATCTTTAATAAAACGAGTTGTGTTGTAAGGGGTACTTATACATGCAGATATAAATGCACAGCTAATTTTTGTACCAGAAAGGCCATATAATTTCATTGTTTGTAATTAATTAAAGAGATGTTGACTTGAATTCTTAATAAGATAATCTTTTTTAAAAAAAATAAAAGAGCGTTATAAAAATAATCATCTTTTTTATAAAATTTTTTCTAGAAAAAGTTTCATTAAATCATCATCTGTAATTGAAGTGATTTTTAGATGGTTATTTAATGATGAAGTGAAAATAATTTATTAGTTAAAATAAATTTGATTAAATATCATAATAATAAAAGGCAATACTCTGTTTTGAAATATTGCCTATTTTTATCGTTAACCTAAAAGCAAAGCATCATCGGTAACTTTTTCACCACGTGTTTTTTCAAACATATCTAATAAATCCGTTACAGTTAATTTAGCACGTTGTTCTCCAGATACATCAAGCACAACTTGTCCTTGATGAAGCATTACTGTTCGGGTGCCATATTCTAATGCTTGTTTCATAGAGTGAGTCACCATCATTGTTGTTAATTGTTTTTTTGAAACAATTTCATTGGTTAGCTCTAAAACAAACTGTGCAGTTTTAGGATCAAGCGCTGCGGTATGTTCATCAAGCAATAATATTTTAGATGGCTGTAAAGTTGACATTAACAAACTAATAGCTTGTCTTTGACCTCCAGAGAGCAATCCCATCATATCCGATAATCGATTTTCAAGACCTAAATTTAAAGTAGCAAGTTTTTCTTTAAATATTGATCTGATATTTCGATTAAGAGCTGAAGATAAGGTAAAACGATATCCTCGGTTATAAGCTATAGCGAGATTTTCTTCAATAGTTAAGTTTTCACATGTGCCAACCATGGGGTCTTGAAATACACGAGCAACCATACTAGCTCGTTTCCATGCTGGCCAGCAAGTGACATTTTTACCATTAATAGCAATTTTTCCTGAATCAGGAAGTAAATCGCCACTAATCACATTCAATAAAGAACTTTTACCTGCTCCGTTACTACCAATTATGGTAACAAATTCACCTTCACTAATATTCAGGTTTAGTCCTCGTAATACATGATTTTCAATTGGTGTACCCTGATTAAAAGTTAATTGTAATTGTTCAACTTTAATCATGCTTACTTACCTCTTATTTTTGCGTGTTTTTTTAATTGCTTAGGCACAACAAGAGCCAGCACAACGAGTATCGCCGTAATTAGATTTAAATCTTCTGTTCCAACCCCGATTTCTTGTAAAAACTCATTACTAAGTGCAAATGCAATAAATAAACGATATAAAATAGAACCAACAATAACTGCTAGCATCACAGCCCAAATTCGTTTAGCGGGGAATAAGCTTTCACCAATAATAATTGATGCAAGACCGATTACAATTGTACCAACACCAATGGTGATATCAGCTCCACCTTGTGTTTGTACAAATAATGAACCTCCGAGAGCAATTAAACCATTTGATATAGCCATACCAAGAATTGTGACTCTTCCAGTCGGAATGCCTTGCGATTTTGCCATTCGTTGGTTGGTGCCAGTTGCTCTTAAGGCCAATCCCATTTGGGTATTTAAAAACGCATTGAGTAAAGCCCAAAACACAATGACAAATCCTAAGGCCATAAGCGGTTGTACAATATATTGGTTGCTGTAATCTTCAGCAATAAATGGTGAAAATATAGTTTTGGCATCAAGTAAAGAAAGATTAGGGGATCCTGCCATTCTTGATGTTTCATCCATAATATACGGACCAACACCTAATATTCTTAAATTGATAGAATAGAGTCCTATCATTACAATAATACTTGATAATAATTGAAGAATATTGAGTTTAACATACAGTATTCCAGTCATTGCTCCAGCAAGACAGCCAGCAAACATACCTAATAACGTTGCAATCCAAGGATCGATACCGATATAAATGCATAATCCACATATCGCTCCACCAAGTGGAAAACTTGCATCAGCAGTAAGATCTGGGAAATCAAGTAAACGAAACGAGATAAATACGCCCAAACTCACCAACGCATAAATAAGCCCAATTCCAATTGAGCCTAATAAAAATTCAGAAGACATGAAAAAAATCCATAAAAGTTAACCGCCAAAGTTGGCGGCTTAGTTATAAAAAAAGTAAAAATTATTTTTCAACAATTTTGGTAGCTGATTTTAATACATTTTCAGATAATATAACACCTTGGCGTTCAGCCGCTTTTTTATTAATTGTTAATTGAGTAACATTACCCACTTGTGGTGGAATATCACCAGGATTTTCGCCGTTAAGTATACGGATAACAATTTTACCAGCTTGACGACCAAGATCATAATAACTCATGCCTAAAGCGGCAATAGCACCACGTTCTGCCGATTCAGGATTGGATGCAATAAGAGGAATTTTACTTTCATTAGCCACTTTTGCTAAAGCTTCATAAGCAGAAACCACATTATTATCGGTAGTAGTATAAATCATATCTACCTTACCTTTTAAACTTCTAGCCGCAGTAGATATATCAGATGTGCGTTGCGCAGGAGCAGCAATAATTTTCATACCCCGTTTTTCTAGCTCATTTTGTAATTGTTTTAGTATGATTGTTGAGTTAACTTCGCTAGGGCTATAAACATAACCAATGTTTTTAGCCTCAGGTTTTATTTTTAACATCATATCGATTTGAGAATCTAGTGATAAGGCGTCAGATACACCTGTTACATTTGTTTTTGATGCATCCCAACTCGGGGTTAATTTTGCTGCTACGGGATCGGTAACGGCAGTGAAAACAATAGGAATAAGTTTTGTTGTAGCAACTAATGCTTGCGAACTTGGCGTGGCAATTCCTACAATAACATCTGGTTTATTGGCTACAAATTGTTTAGCAATTTGGGCTGCATTTGCACTACTACCTTGTGCGCTTAAAAATTGTAGCTTTAAATTTTTTCCAGCAATATAACCGCTATCTTTTAACTCATCCTCAACACCTTTACGCACATTATCTAATGCGGGGTGTTCAACTATTGCTGTAATGGCAACAAATTTTTGTTCGGTTTTAGCCTCAGCGAAAGAATAAAATGTTGCTAACGATAAACTAAGTAACATACAAAGTTTAATGATAGAATTACGCATAGAGCACTCCTGTAATGTTTTTTTTACAATCAAGCTAAATATTGAGTTACTATAAAGCAAAAAAAGATAATTTTCTAGTATAAAAATAGTTATGAGTGTAAACTTTTTATTACACTTTATCGGTGATTTGATGTTAACTTGGTAAACTTGATTAATTGATGTTAATCCAGTTATTGGATTACTGTAGGTTATATTTTTTTGCTCACTTAACTACTAAGTGAGCAAAATTTTTAATTAATTTTAGTGAAGTAGGGCTTGATTATTTTCCTATGACTTTGTCAGCAGATTGAATTACCTCTGGAGGCAAAGCAACCCCTTGTTTTTTAGCTGCATCAGTATTAACAACAAGGCGTAATGCTTGCCCTATTTCTGGAGTTATACTTCCTGGTTTTTCACCTTTTAATATGCGCACAACAAGCTTACCTGATTGGCGTCCTACATCATAGTAGCTCATTCCGTATGCAGCAACGGCTCCTCGTTCAATCGCATCAGGGAACGATGCTAAAAGAGGAATTTTATTTTCATTTGCAAATTTGACTAATGACTCATAGGCTGAAACAACATTATTATCGGTTGTCGTGTAAATTAAGTCTACTTTACCTTTTAATGTATTGGCAGCAGTTGAAATATCAGCAGTTCGTTGAGCAGGTACCGCAATAAAATTAATATTTTGTTGAGATAAAAGAGTTTGTAGATTTTTTAATACCACGGTTGAATTAATTTCACTTGGACTATAAATATATCCTACTGATTTAACATTAGGTACAATTTTTTTCATAAATTCGATTTGTGGACCTATTTCTTGATAATCAGATACACCAGTAATATTTGTGCCCGCAGGTTGCCAATCTTTAATTAATTTAGCGGCAATAGGATCGGTAATTCCAGCAAATACAATAGGAATTTGTTTAGTCGCTGCAGCTGTTGCTTGTGCACTTGGTGTCGCAATTGCCACAATAACATCAGGTTTTGCTGCTACAAATTGCCTTGCAATTTGAGCAGCAGTAGCACTACTTCCTTGCGCACTTTTGTATTGGACAGTTAAATTCTTGTTTAACGTATAGCCGCTGTCTGCCAATTCATCTTTAACACCATCACGGATTTGATCTAATGAAGGATGCTCAACAATTGCCGTAATGGCCACATTTTTAATTGTATCTGCAAAACTTAAAAAAGGTGTAAGCAATAATATTGTTACCAATAAAATAAAACGTTTCATGAATTAAACTCGCAAACTAGTACAATAGTTTAATTCTAGCTTTATTAATCAAAAATGTGAAGTTGTATTTTATTTAATTGATGATCATGTTACAAAATAATCGTTATTGTAAAATAGTTAAATAATTAATGCGCTTTGAATGAATTATTTCATATTCGATATAATGCCTATAAAACTATATTATCAGTATCTTTGTTTTTTTATTGAGCAAATATAAAAGGATTTATCCCACTTTTAGCAAACCCTTCTTCTTCGGTTTTGATATCTAATATCAGCGAAGCAATATCATCCGCAATGACTTCAATATGAGGATCTTTATCTTGATCAAATATTTTTAAATAGCTATGGCAAGCATCACAACACTCGGTTTTAATTGCAGCGAGTTCTTTTTCTAAAGAGAGGTATTGTATGTCTTTCATATTATCGCAGCAGGTACATTTAATTCTAGGTACATACCATTCACTTTCACATAAACTACAATGTAAATAGCGTAATCCGTTGTTACCGCCTAATTGAATAATGCTAGCAGTAGGCATACTATTACAAACTGGACATAACCAGAGTTTATCTGTATTTTCTGCGATAGCTTTACTTTTAATTTGACTCGCCAGTTGGCAATAATAAACAGATAATGATGACCAAATAAATATTGCTTCATTACCATCAACTTTATCAAATTCTCCTTTAAGCAAATGTAATGCTTTATTTTGTAATTCTAAAGTGCTATTTTTTTTAAGCTGTTCAATGACTATAGCGATTTGCTGCGTGGTATCAGAAAATGAGTCGAGTAATGGAGTAAAGTAATCTTGCCAAGTATCTTTAAGAGGTAAATTATCTAAACTAAGTGGAGGATATTCGCTATTTAATAAACACGTTACATCAATATCTATAGGCTTATGTTTAATTAAATTGGCTTGTTGTTCAGCTATAATTGCACAAAAATTCAAATAATCACTAATTGGATTATTGTTTGCAAGAGTTTTTAAACGTTCTGCTCGATGAGCATAAAGTGTTTTAGGTGATGGATAAAATAGTAACGGGATTTGTCTAATAACTGAGTTTGTAGCTTGTTGTTCAAGTTGTTCTTGGGGGATAATTTTTATACTCATTATAAATGCTCATTGATTGTGATTTTATTCATCACTGCTTTTTATTTTTTTACTATTAAAATGACACCGCTGATAGTTACTATCAGCGGAAAATACCATTATAGATGCAGGAAAATTACTATGCTGGTTTATGTTTAATATCTGTAGATTCTTCTTCAGATTTGGCCTTTAACCTTAGTTCATTTTGATAGATCTTTTCCATTTCTTCTTCATACCAAGTTGAATGATTTTTTTGTGCCCAAGCACGCGAAACATAGCCTGTTATCATCCCTTTAATGGAACCTTTAACCCAAATAGCCATATAAGCATGACCAATTGCAAGCAGGATTAAGCCAATTGCAGCAAGAGAATGAAAAAATATCGCAATACGGACAACTGGAACAGAAAAATTATCCGCAAAATAACGGCGCCACATGATGAGGCCTGTAACAAATAAAACTAAAATTAACCCCATAATGCACCAAAATAAAAACTTTTGTCCTACATTATATTTGCCTATTGGAATGCCTCTTTCTTTGCCCAAAATGACATGTTTAAAGTTTTTAATCCATAAAAGATCATTTTTATTTGGAATATTATGGTGAGCAAGTTTTATAAACATAAACATGAGTAAAACAAAAACAATGCACCCTAAAAATGGATGCAATGCTCTTACTAATTGTGGCGTACCAAGAAATAATCCAAACAGTTTTATAGATGGAAAAAATAAAGATAAGCCAGATAGCGCAGTCAGAATAAACAGACAGACCATACACCAGTGACAGAAGCGAACAATAAGTGGTGTTCTTAATATCATGCTTTTCTTATCCATGATGATTCTCCTGTTGTGATAAATTAGAGTCAATTTTCTGTTCTAAAACAGGCAAGCCTAAACGCTTTCGAGCTTGTTTATCTGCTTCTTTTTCTTCTTCAATGTCATCTTCATCAACTTCAATTGCACCAACGCCCATGTAATGGAACAGCAAACCACTAAAAGTTGCCACAAATGCAGCTGCAGATAATGGTTTCCAAATACCCTTCCAAAATCTGACAATTTCACTAATTTTAGGGTTTTTTGGTAAGCCGTGATACAATTCTGGCTGATCTGCATGATGAAGAACATACATAACATGTGTTCCCCCAACTCCTTGTGGGTCATAAAGACCAGCATGTTCAAAACCACGTTTTTTCAAATCTACAATTCTGTGTTCAGCATGGCGAATCATATCTTGTTTAGTACCAAAGTGTATAGCGCCAGTAGGACAAGTTTTAACGCAGGCGGGTTCTTGACCAACAGCAACGCGATCGACACATAATGTACATTTATAGGAGTGATTATCTTCTTTACTAATTCGTGGAATATTGAACGGACAACCTGCTACACAGTAGCCACAACCAATACAGTGTTCCGATTGAAAATCAACAATACCATTAGCATATTGAATGATAGCACCTTCTGATGGGCATGCTTTCAAACAACCAGGATCAGAACAGTGCATACAGCCATCTTTACGAATTAACCATTCAAATTTTCCATTTATCTCGACTTCTGAATACCGCATTACAGTCCATGCTTTTGGCTCTAAATCGGCAGGATTATCATAAACACCAACAGTATTGCCAACTTCTGCACGAAGGTCATTCCATTCGCTACAAGCAACCTGACATGCTTTACAACCTATACAGGTGGTCACATCAATAAGTTTTGCAACTTCTTGTTGATAGTCCCTAGCTCGTGGCGCTGGAGTTAAAGCATTAGTTGCTGAGCGGCGTATAATATCTTGAGTTTGTAATGACATAATTTATCCTCCCATCTTATGCCGCTGTAGTAACTTTTTCGATATTGACTAAGAATGATTTATATTCTGGTGTTTGTGAATTTGCATCACCTAAATGTGGCGTCAATTCATTAACCAAAAAACCTTTCTTTGTCTGACCTGTGAATCCCCATACTATTGGGATTCCAATGGTTTCGATCTCTTTACCATCAACAATTAAAGTTGGAAGACGTTTAGTCACAACTGCTTTAGCTTTAATATAACCTCGATGTGAAGTGATTTTAACCGTATCACCTAATTTGATTCCTTTTTTGAGGGCAAGATTTTCACTTAACTCAACAAATTGCTCGGGTTGAGTAATTGAAGCTAGCCTTGCGTGTTGCGTCCAAAAATGGAAATGTTCAGTGATACTATAAGTGGTACCAACATAAGGAAATTCGCTAGCATTCCCTAAACGAGCCAAATCTTCTTTAAATGCGCGAGCTACTGGGCTGCTGACTTGATTTGGATGCAATGGATTATTACTAATAGGTGTTTCAAACGGTTCATAGTGCTCTGGGAATGGCCCATCGACTAACCGATTTAAACAAAATAACCCACCTAAACCATCATTATTCATGATAAAAGCACCAGCCCCACTACTTGGTGGTAATGTTGCTGTAAAATCAGGTACATCATTGCCTACCCAACTTGAGCCATTCCATTTTACTAAAACTCGTTTAGGATCCCATGGTTTACCATTTTCATCCGTTGAAGCACGGTTATAAAGTACTCGTCGATTCATCGGCCACGACCACGCCCAACCAGCATGAACGCCTTTACCAGATGGATCGCTTGGATCACGCCTTGCCATTTGGTTACCTTGTTCTGTCCAACAACCACAGAATATCCAAATACCCGATGAGGTTGTACCATCTGCTTTTAATTGTGAAAAACCACTTAGTAATTGACCTTTTTTAAGAATAACATTGCCATTTTCGTCGGTTATATCAGCAAGTGCTCGTCCATTATAATCTTTGGCTAATTCCTCAGCCGCTGGGCCTTCTGGCTCCTTATAATCCCAAACTAAGTTTTCAATTGGCTCGTAATAAGCACCACCTTCTTCAGCATACAGCTCTTTTATTCTCAAAAAGATACGCGCAATAATTTCAGGATCATATAAAGCTTCATAAGGCGGTCTTGCTGCTGCCCAGTGCCATTGTAGCCAGCGAGATGAGTTAACTATTGTACCATTTTCTTCTGCAAAACAGTTTGATGGCAATCTAAATACTTCGGTTTGAATTTTGCTAGAATCTACATCATTAGATTCGCCATGGTTTTTCCAAAACTCAGCTGTTTCTGTTGGCATTGGATCAATGCTCACCAAGAATTTTAAGTTAGATAAACCTTCGCGAACACTATTTTTATCGGGAAGTGCAGCAAGTGGGTTAAAGCCCTGACAAATAAAGCCATTGGCTTGACCATCACGCATCATTTTGCTAAATCTTAAAACATCGTAGGTTTTATCCCATTTAGGTAACCAATCAAATCCCCAATCGTTATCTTTAGTCGATTTATCACCGTACATTGATTTCATAAAGCTGACAAAGAATTTTGGATAATTCCCCCAAAAATTCACTTCGCTTGGACCAAGTGGTTTTGGTGTTTTTTCATCTAGGTACTGAGTAAGTGAAACTTGAGAATCTTTTGGTAAATCAAGATAAGCAGGCAGGCGATTTGATAATAAACCAACATCAGTTAAGCCTTGAATATTTGAATGTCCACGTAGTGCGTTAATACCTCCGCCCATTACGCCAATATTGCCTAAAATAAGCTGAATCATGGCAGCAGTACGGATAATTTGTGATCCATAAGTATGCTGAGTCCAACCTAATGCATATAAAAATGTGGCTGCTCTATTGTTAGTTTTAGTGCTAGCAAGTGAGCGGCAAACATGCAAAAAACCTTCGATAGGACTTCCCGTTATTTTATTTACCATTTCGGGTGTATAACGTTTGACATGCTGTTTTAATAGATTCCATACACAACGGGGATGACTTAGTGTTTTATCCCGAAGCGCATACCCGTTGTCATCCTTTTGATATGCCCAACTTGCCTGATCATACTGTTTGGTATCAGCTTCATAGCCACTAAATAGCCCTGTAGCTTCATCAAAATTAAAATCATCACGAACAATTAGGCTTGCATTACTATGAGTAACTAAGTAGTCAAAATTAACTTCGTTATTGGTAATAAGATAATTGATAATACCAAGTAGAAAAGCAATATCAGAACCTGAGCGAATAGGTACATACAAATCAGCCACTGAGGCTGTTCGATGAAAACGAGGGTCAATGGCAATCAGTTCAGCGCCATTATTAATTTTTGCTTCTATAGCCCATTTAAAACCAACCGGATGAGCTTCAGCTGCATTTCCCCCCATTACGATAACAACATTAGCATTCTTGATATCATTCCAGTTGTTAGTCATGGCGCCGCGACCAAAAGTAGCCGCTAAGCTAGATACAGAAGGACCATGACAAACTCTAGCTTGAGTTTCAAGGCTTAACATACCTAATGCGCGTGCAACTTTGAACGCTAACCAACCCGTTTCATTACTAGCCGCTGAGGTAACAAGCCAGCCTGTTGTTGTCCAGCGATTGACTGTTGTGCCTTCCGCATTTTTTTCAACAAAATTTTTATCTCGATCAGCTTTCATTAAACGAGCAATACGATCAATGGCTTCATCCCAACTTATTTGTTGCCATTTATCTGAACCAGGGGCACGGTATTCAGGATATTTAACTCGTTGTTCGCTTTTTATATAATCCAGAACACCTGCACCTTTAGGACAAAGAGAACCACGACTAACAGGATGATCGGGATCTCCTTCTACATGGAAAATAGACGATTCGGCATTTTTAGCCCCATCGCCACGGCTATATAGCAACATACCACAGCCAACAGAGCAGTAAGTACAATTGTTTCGAGTTTCTTTTGATTTCAATAATTTATATTGGCGAGTTTGAGCAAGCGCTACATTTGGAGAAAAACCAAGCGTAGCTACCGTTGTTCCAGCCATACCACCAGCACAGATCTTAAAGAACTGCCTACGGTTAAATAGCATATGGACTCCTTAAAAAGCTGACATTACGTTTTAATTTATTATATTGGAAGCGATTAACATCCTTACTAGCTGTAATGATAATCTTTAATCAAATGGAAATAAAGGGATAAACAGATATGAATTTATAAACTTTGACATATGTCAAAAAATAAAATAATGACAGCTTAATTTATGTTTAATATGCTGAAAAATTATATTAATATAAAAAAGTTTCAGGTAACACTACGTTTAAGTATAAAAATTTATAAGGCAGTTAGACAACTGACCATAAAGCGTCTAACAAATTAGTGAAAGTTATTTTTTCTTAATGATATAATTGCCATATCTCTTACCAATTGAGAAGAAATTAGTTTTTTTATGTATATTCATTACCACCGTTTCTCAAATTACTGCAAATAATACGATTAATTTCTACAATATGGTTGCATTAACCATTGTTTGATATGGCTAAAAACATAAAGGAGGGTTATCATTAATACAAAAGTTCAGCAGCTCTTATCTCTTTATTGTTTTTAGGCGCAAAAACCAAACCTTCAAGGATATTTATTTGGATAACATAACCAGAATCACATTAGCAAAACTACTTAGTACTTTTTTTTATTATCCACCAAATAATAAAGTTACTACACCATTAATACAGGCATTATTGCATATTGATGATTTAGTCAAATGGTTAAACCCTTGTATTATTTCTGAACAGTGCAATATATTAGCAAATCACATTGATGACTCAGAACTTAATTATCAGTTTTCGTTACTATTTGAAGGTCAAGGAACAATGCCTGCACCACCATGGGGATCATTTTACCTTGATAAAGAACATTTATTACTAGGCGAATCACAAGAATGCTACCGCCAATTTCTGCAGCAACATGGTTTGACACTCAATACAGGAATGAACGAACCCGAAGATCAATTTGGATTAATGCTAATGGCGTATGCCATGTTGCTTGAAAATAATAACTATACAGCAGCAAAACAGTTAATCAATGAACATTTATTGATCTGGTCTTCAACCTATTTAAAAAGACTAAAGCAAAATGAGATAAGTCCATTTTATCGGGCATTAGCTATGATTGCTGATCAATATTTGCAGATGCTTTAATTGTATTTTCTATTTTTTGAAAGAATAGTTATTTCAGGTAAATGATTATTTTACTTAATGCTGAATTGTAACTTGTCATACTGTAACATTGCAGCTTTTATCTTAATCGGTATAATCCATGCTATGCTTTTTTCAAGGTAAATAATTAATGCTAGCCTATTTACAACTAATGCGATTAGATAGACCTATTGGCTCATTGCTTTTACTCTGGCCTACCCTTTGGGCAATTTGGCTTACGGGACACCCCTCTATTTACATAACAATTATTTTTATACTTGGCGTATTTGTAATGCGCTCGGCAGGTTGCGTAGTGAATGATTATGCTGATCGTCATTTTGATGCACATGTTGAACGGACTAAAAATCGCCCACTGGCTCGTGGAGCATTGACGGAAAAGAACGCATTATGGACGTTATTTGTATTATTATTTATTGCTCTTTGCTTATTGCTAACTTTAAATAAACTATCATGGTTGATAGGTTGTTTTGCGTTGTTAACTGCGCTGATTTATCCTTTTATGAAGCGTTATACCCATTTACCTCAGATCATCTTAGGTATCGCATTTAGTTGGAGCATTCCGATGGTATATGCAGCAACTATTGAGCAGTTCCCATTAACCTGTTGGTTGCTTTTCTTTGTTAATATTTGTTGGACAATTTCCTATGACACCGAATATGCGATGGTTGATCGCAACGATGATGTAAAAATAGGTATAAAATCCACTGCCATCTTATTTGGATGTTATGATAAATTAATCATTGGATTATTACAGATAGCTTCTATTATTGGTTTATTATTGATTAGTTTAATCAACCAACTATCGTTGATAGTTTATATTGCTTTATTACTAGTTACAGCATTATTTATTTACCAACAATGGTTGATAAAAGATCGAGAAAGAAATAAATGTTTTAACGCATTTATGAATAATAATTATGTCGGTTTGATTGTTTTTTTAGGCCTCTTTTCTGTTTAAAAATTAAATCACTACTATATTTACAGATTGACTCAATCGAAAATATAACTTAATCATATCTGTGCTTATTTTATATCCTTTTATTTCATAAGTTTAAGTTATAAAAAAAACCTTACTTTTTTTAAAAGTAAGGTTTAGGAAGTTAACACTAATTAAAAAATTATAAATGAAAAAATTATGCTTCAATAGCAACTCTTAACTTTTTCATTGCATTTTTTTCAAGCTGGCGGATACGCTCTGCTGAAACACTATATTTATCGGCTAAGACCTGTAAAGTTGATTTGCTTTCATCAGAATCTAACCAACGTGCTTTAATAATATCTTGGCTACGTTCATCTAATTTTAATAATGCATCATGTAGCCTATCTGTCGCATCATTTTCCCAATTATCATTTTCAATTGATTTTGAGAAATCAGAATTGCTATCTTCTAAGTAAAGTGCCGGTGCAATAATTGAATTATCATCGTCATCATTATCTATATCAAATGACATATCTTGTGCCGACATACGTGATTCCATTTCAAGTACATCTTTACGACTTACACCTAATTCATCTGCTACCATATCCACTTCTGCATTACTGAACCAACCTAAACGTTGTTTAGTCTTTCTTAGATTAAAGAATAGCTTTCTTTGTGCCTTCGTTGTTGCAACTTTAACAATACGCCAATTTTTTAATACATATTCATGGATTTCAGCTTTTATCCAATGCACAGCAAATGAGACCAAACGAACACCCATTTCAGGATTGAAACGACGTACTGCTTTCATCAAGCCAATATTACCTTCTTGAATTAAGTCAGCTTGTGGTAAACCATAACCCGAATAACCACGGGCAATATGCGCTACAAATCGTAAATGAGATAAAATTAACTGGCGAGCAGCATCTACATCATCGTGATAATAGAGTTTTTCACCTAATGATTTTTCTTCTTCTGCAGTTAACATTGGATAGGTGTTAATCATGCGAAGGTATGATTCTATATTTCCTTGTGGGATTAAAGCACCTACTTGCATTTTTAAATCAGTACTCATTTAATTCCCCCTTAAATAATAAATTTCGTTACATTAAATATGTAACAATAAAAACGTTAAACTAGCGTTTATTACAATATTAGACCAATGAATTATAAATTAGTTCACTATTTTAGCTAAAATACTTAAAATGTTTTACTTAATATTAGCCTTTTATTAAATTGATATATATCTTGGCAATTTATAGCAAAATAACTAGACAATTTGTGCTATTTTTAAGTATTTCTTAGTCGCAATCAACGATGAAAGCCACCCAATACTAGCTGTTATAAGGACAATCAATAAACTCTCATCCCATAATAGCCCTTCAATATGGATTATTGTTCCAAATGTATCAGAAACATTCAACATAATTAACTCTATTTGATAAATAAATATTTCCGATAACACTAACGCTATAATAGCGCTAATAAAACTAATAAACATTCCACTATAAAGAAAAGGACGCAAAATAAATCCTTCTGTTGCCCCAATTAATTGCATAACCATAATCGTCTGTTTTCTAGAGAATATATTTAAACGGATGCTATTACCAATCACAAGAGATACAGCTATAATCATAAATATAGAAATAATCCATACGATAGATTTAACCATATCAGTTAGTGCTGTTAAACGAGTAAACCAGCTATCATCTAATTTTATATCATCAATACCATCAATGGTAAGCAATTCTTTTTGTAATCGATGTAACACAGCTGTCTTTTTTGACTCATCTTTAGGAATAACAATTGCTACTGCAGGTAATGGATTTTCATCTAGCAAATCGAGTGCATCACTAAACCCAGACCACGTTTCGAATTCTTCTTTTGTTTCATCTTTGGAAAGATATTCAACCTGATCAACTTCATAATAAGATTTAATTTTAGCAATCAATTCTGTTGTTTGTTCTGATGTTAATTCTTTATTGATATAAACTGTCAAACTGGGAGTTGGATTCCATTGCTGTGCAGTTTGACTAGCGTTTTTCCAAAGTAAATAGCTGATAGTTGGTAAAGTAATTGAAATAGCAATAACAAAAATGGTCAGTAATGAAGCAATAATATGCTGAGAAAAGTCATTAAACGTGTTACGCCAAGCATAACCGATTTGTCTTATCCAGCGAGAGAAAAAGCTATTTTCATTCTTCTTCGATTTACTAGGTTTGATATTAGTTAAGCTCATTAATTTTTAATCTCTAAACGTCCCTGATTTAAATGCAATATTCGATGGTGCTTGCGTCGTATCAGTCCCATATTATGCGTTGCCATCAAAATCGTTACACCAGCTTGATTAAATTCTTCAAAAAGCTTTAAGATATCTTTTGATAGTTTATCATCTAAATTACCTGTGGGTTCATCAGCAAGCAAAACACTAGGACGATTAACAATAGCGCGAGCGATACCTACTCGCTGCTGTTCACCACCAGATAACTGTATTGGATAAAATTCCATCTTATTAAGTAATCCAACTTTATCCAGTGAAGCGGAAACTCTTCTTTTAATTTCTTCAGCTGGTTTACCTAAAATAATTAATGGAATAGCTACATTATCATAAACAGTGTGATCCATCAGTAATTGGTGATCTTGAAAAATCATACCAATTGTGCGACGTAGAAATGGCATCTCTTGGCGTCTTAAACTTGAAACATCAACGCCATTTAACAACACTTTGCCATCATTCGCTCTTTCTAACCCACAAATTAATCGCATTAACGTACTTTTACCAGCCCCTGAGTGTCCAGTTAAAAAAGCCATTTCACCAGGTAATAAAGTGAAGCTAATATTTTGTAGTGCTGGTTTACCGCCAGAATACACTTTACTTACGCGCTGAAATTGAATCATGACACTCTCTAACCATCTGTTTCATCAAACAAAGCATTGATAAAATCATCAGCAACAAAAGGCCTTAAATCTTCAATTTTCTCCCCGACACCAATATAACGAATAGGAATATTAAACTGATCGGCAATACTAAAGATAATACCCCCTTTTGCAGTACCATCTAATTTAGTTAATGTCATCCCAGTGACACCAACAGCCTCATTAAATAGTTTGGTTTGACTAACCGCATTTTGACCAGTACCAGCATCAATAGTCAACATAATTTCATGGGGTGCTGTTTCATCGTGTTTCTTAATTACGCGTACTATTTTTTTTAACTCATCCATTAAATGAGATTTATTTTGTAAGCGCCCTGCAGTATCGGCTATTAATATATCTATTTTTTTTGCTTTTGCTGCTTGTATTGCATCATAAATGACAGAAGCGGAATCTGCATTAGTATGCTGAGCAATAACAGGGATATTATTCCGTTCTCCCCAGACTTGTAATTGCTCAACAGCCGCTGCCCGAAAGGTATCACCCGCCGCAAGCATAACCGATTTGCCTTGTTGTTGAAATTGACGAGCCAATTTGCCAATTGTTGTTGTTTTTCCAACACCATTAACACCAATCATCAATATTACAAATGGTTTATGGCTTTCTATATCAAGGGGCTTATCTACTCCATCTAAAATAGATTTCATTTCCTGTTTTAAAAGATCATGTAATGCATCAGCATCTTTTAGCTCTTTTCTCGATGCTTGTTTAGTTAAGGAATCAATAATTTTTTGGGTTGTGTCAAAACCTACATCAGCAATAAGTAACTGCTCTTCTAATTCTTCAAATAAAGCATCATCGATCCTTTTCCCTTTAAATAAACTAAGAAAACCTGAACCAATATTTTGTTTAGTCTTAAAAAGACCTTTTTTTAAACGAGAGAAAAACCCTTCTTTTTTTTGTTCAACCATAAATAATTATCCCATAACATTTTCTAAGATCATTTTATCTTATTTTAGAATAAAGCCCAATGTATTCAATAAAAGAGACCATTCTTGTTCTTTTGTCAGATTTTTTTCTAATTACAAAATGTAGAAAAACACTAGGTTGTTTACACTTCAAGTTAAAATAATCCTATAAAAACTCATAAAGTATTTTCCTCGCAATCATTTTATGCAGTTTAGCCATATTATAATAGTTAATAAATCACTTAAAAATTTGTTTTTTATTTTTGAGTTGCTAAATGTTTATTGACAATACCACATCTTCATTTGAGTACGTATCACTCTTTTTACTTTTCCACTTATTTGTGGATAGGTAGGTTTGATCAATTTTACTTTTTTTATTCATGTTTATTACAATAGTTCCTCAAATTACTATAAACAACACGAATAATTTCTATAAATTAGTTTAAAATTTAAAATTTCATAATTATTACAATTTATTAATAATAATTATCAATATCATTTTTGTTATTACGGTAAAATGTTAAAATTATAATAAGAAAATAAAGGGTGAAAAACATTGTTAAAATTAATGAAAATTAAATATTTAATTATAGCTACTATCTTCTTTACAATTATTTATATTGTATGTTTATTCATATCTCATTCAGAGCCTACAGCTAATTATATTACCTCACCAGTTACCAAAGGTAATATTGAAAAAACCGTACTAGCCGATGGAACAATTAGTGCTTTTAAACAAGTTAGTGTTGGTGCGCAGGTTTCTGGACAAATTAAAAAACTCTATGTTGAGCTGGGTGATGAAGTTAAACAAGGCGATATGATTGCTGAGATTGATGATCTTAAACAAAGCAATGATTTAAAACAATCTGAAGCGTCACTTAATAGTTTAGAGGCACAACGTGAGGCAAAAAAAGCGAGATTAGTTAACAATCAATTAACCTATGATCGCCAGTACAAACTTGTTCATAAAGGCGTTGGCATTCAATCGGATTTAGATGCGGCAAAAGCCGAACTCGATGCAATCAAAGCCGATATTGCAGCACTTGATGCTGATATCGTTAAAGCACAAATTGCAGTCGATACCGCCAAAGTTAATTTGGGATATACTAAAATTCGCTCCCCTATCGATGGAGTGATTGTTGCAATTCCAGTCAATGAAGGACAAACTGTTAACTCTGTTCAAAGTGCACCAACCATTGTTAAAGTCGCACAACTTGATAAAATGACCATTGAAGCGCAAATTTCTGAAGCCGATGTGATCAATGTAAAAAAAGGAATGCCTGTTTATTTTACTATTTTAGGTCAACCTAATAGACGCTTTGATGGTTTAACATTACGGGCTATAGAGCCTGCACCAGACTCAATTAATACTGAAACAACCTCGTCAAGCTCATCATCAACAACAAAAAGCGCAATTTATTATAATGGATTATTTGATGTAGATAATCCCGACCATGTGTTAAGAATTTCAATGACAGCGCAAGTTTATATTGTCTTGTCTGAGGCAAAAGATGTACTAACCATTCCATCTCAAGCAATTCAAAAAAAATTGGGCAATAATAAAGCCATTATTTACCTGTTAGATAAACATAATGAGATCGAAGAACATGAAGTTACTTTGGGTATCGATAATAATGTCAATGTTGAGATAAAATCGGGGATTAAAGAGGGTGATATGGTTGTGGTCAGTGGCACTAATGGTGCTTCACTAGGTGGTAATAATGCAAGAGCCCCAAGGATTCGATTCTAATATGGTCAATAATATACCTCTTATTAAGCTTGAGAATATTGTTCGTGAATTTCCAGCAGGCGATTCAACCATACAGGTTCTTAAAAGCATAAATCTAACAATTAATGCTGGTGAAATGGTGGCGATAATTGGCGCATCAGGATCGGGTAAATCCACTTTGATGAATATTTTAGGCTGTTTAGATAAACCGACCTCGGGCACTTATTCTATTGGAGGACGCACAACAAGTGAATTGTCACCTGATGAGTTAGCTCAGTTACGCCGAGAGCATTTTGGTTTTATCTTTCAACGTTACCATTTATTAAATGCACTAACCGCACAAGGCAATGTAGAAATCCCTGCTATTTATGCTGGCGTTACCAATGAACAACGTCAAAAAAGAGCGAACGAAATTTTAACACGTTTAGGGCTTGCCGAAAAAATCCACAATAAACCTAACCAGTTATCTGGAGGTCAACAACAGCGGGTCAGTATTGCCAGAGCCTTAATTAACGGTGGACAAATCATTTTAGCTGATGAACCAACGGGAGCACTTGACCGTAAAAGTGGTTTAGAAGTGATGGCTATCTTACAAGAGTTACATCAACAAGGTCACACTGTTATTATTGTTACCCACGATTCAAATATTGCCCAAAGTGCCCAAAGGATTGTTGAAATTAGTGACGGTAATATTATTTCTGATTCTATTAACCCTAATTATCAATTTGATCAAAATGATAATCGGCAAGTTAAGCAAATCGAAGCAACCAGAACCCAAGATAATCTACTGGCAAAATATTACCGTTTTCGAGATGCTTTTAAAATGGCCATGCTATCAATGCTTTCGCAGCGATTACGGACATTTTTAACCATGTTAGGCATAATTATTGGCATTGCCTCGGTAGTCTCTGTTGTTGCATTAGGACAAGGCACAAAGCAGAAAATTTTATCTAACATTAACTCATTAGGAACTAGCACGTTAGAAATCTATGCAGGATCGGGCTTTGGTGATCGTAATGCGGATAAAATTACTACATTACGCTCATCAGACGCAGATTTTTTGGCGCAACAAAACTTTGTCCACAGTACTACCCCTAACCTTGCAACCAGTGTTTATTTCCGAATTAATAATTTAGCAGTAACTGGAACAGTAAATGGTGTAGGAGAGCAATTTTTTGCGGTTCGTGGTTACACTATTTCTCAAGGAAAATCTTTTGATGAAGCAAGTATTATTGCCTCGGCACAAGATGCAGTGATTGATGACAATACTGTTAAACGGTTATTTGCAAATCAAAACCCAATTGGAAAAATTTTAATGGTTGGACAGTTACCAGTAAGAATAATTGGTGTTGCAACTAAACAACAGCAAGGATTTGGTAGCAATGAAAGCCTGAATGTTTGGTTACCTTATACTACCGTGATTAACCGCATGGTAGGTCAAACTTCGTTAAAAAGCATTACAGTACGTGTTAAAGATAATGTTAATTTATCTGTTGCTGAACAAGCTATTAATCGAATTATGTTACAACGGCATGGTACAAAAGATTTTTTCATCTTTAATTCCGATAATATACGAGAAACAATCAACTCATCCGCTTGGGTAATGACGTTATTGGTTTCGGCTATTGCGCTGATTTCACTCGTTGTTGGCGGTATTGGTGTGATGAATATCATGTTAGTATCAGTCACAGAAAGAACTCGAGAAATTGGCGTACGCATGGCCGTTGGTGCTCGGTCAAGCGACATATTACAGCAATTTTTAATTGAAGCTGTATTAGTATGTTTAATTGGCGGAACAATAGGTATTGTACTCTCGTTTGCCATTGGCTTTATTTTTAATTCAGTTGTTACATCATTTGCAATGAATTTCTCGGCAATAGCTATTATAGCGGCATTTAGTTTCTCAAGTATAATTGGTATTATTTTTGGTTATTTCCCTGCTAGACGGGCTGCTAAACTCGATCCAATTTATGCTTTAGAGCGAGAGTAACAATTGATATAATAAAAAATCCCATTGCACAAAATGATACAATGGGATTTAAAACGTCAAAAATAAGGGATTAACTTATGTTGTTTCTAAACTTGTTAACCATTTATTTTTTATCAGAATGCGCTTTTTCTTCTATTTTTGCATTAGGATCTAACCCTGCTACAAATGCAGTAACTCTTGCATAATCATTAATAAATGCATCATCACTAGTTACATTAAGTTGATTTGCTATGATAAAAAACTTACGATTAACAATAACAGTAGGGATTGAATCTGGTTTCATCTCTTTAATCGCATCTGCTTGTTGTGCCATAAATGATTTAACCAAAAAGCTATCTTTTGTTTTATCATACACTTCATTACTAACACCTAATTTTTCAAAAACAGCTTTAATGTCATCTGCTGTTTTTATTGTTTTATCTTTTTGAACCGCATTATAAAGTGCATCTGAAGCTTTATCTTCTATACCTAGTACATTAGCCACAGCCCATGCTTGCGCAAGATCTTTAGCTAATGGTCCAAAATCTTCTAAATGGTAGCGTTTGAATTTAACACCTTCTGGTAAAGCCTTGCTAATAGTTTGAGGACCTTGATTTTGAATTTCAAATCTAAAACAGCTTGGGCAATTAAACGAAAAGAACTCAATAACTTCTTTATCTGGCGATGGATTAGTTGGTAGCGCAGCATATTGTTTACCTAATTCAATCGGCTCAAATGCATTCGCTGACGTGTCGGCTTTAGTAATAGTTGGGCTTTCATTTGCAAAACAGTTTACAGAAAAAAGCAAAATACTAATTGCGATAAGTGTTTTTTTCATTTTAATGATTCTCCTTATTCTTTTATAATCCCACGAGCTTTTAACAATGCGGTTTTAAAATCTTCTTCATAATCTTTTTTTAGACCTGGAATAACATCATTCTTATCCGAACCCCGCATTTTTAAATGATAAATTAAGACTTCATCACTCAAATCTTTTAATTCACCTTCAAAACCAGCCTCTTGACCTAATTTAGCTAAAAATTGTAATAAATTAAGATCAGAATCGCCTTCCCATGCGGGTTGCAATAATTCCATTACTTCATCAATACGATGACATTTCATAATTGTTACCTTTAGTAAATCTTCAAACCTTTCGAAGATAATGATAATTAAGCAATCATTAAAAATGATACGCTACGACTTGCAATAACTTTACTATATAGTAATGTTATTTTGTTTTTTCGCAACGTAAAAGAGAAATAATTTATGGAAAAACCCTCTATTACTGCAATCATTCTAGCTGGAGGTAAAAGTACCCGCATGAATGGCAACGACAAAGGACTGTTATTATTACATCAAAAACCACTTTATCAACATGTCATTGATTGCATCAAACCTCATGTTGATGCAATCATGATTAATTGCAATCGTCACACTGAACAATACCAAAAAGCTGGTTATCCTATATTTAGTGATGACCTAGCAGGATTTTGTGGACCATTATCGGGGATTTACAGCGGTTTATTACGCAGCAAAACCGATTGGAACTTATTTGTCAGTTGTGACACGCCTTTTTTGCCAGCTGATTTAATTGACCGTTTAGCTTTTTATACGGCAAATAACAGCGCTATTTATCCACATGATGGACAATACCACCATCCAACCATCCTACTTATTCATAAAACCGTTACTCAACAACTAAAAATCTATTTAGAGCAAGGCGAACGCAAGCTGATGCTGTTTTTAGAACAAATCAGTGCTAAATCGGTTGATTTTAGTGATAAAGCAGCTTGTTTTAGCAATATCAACACGCTAGAGGTGCTTAATTCATTTAATCAGAAAGAAGATAAATAATTATTTGTTTTTTTGATATTATTTTTAAACTAAAAACTAAATAAAATCAACAAGTTTTATGATAGTTTTGTGAAAAATAATGCTTTTTTTATTGGTGAATAGAATGGGTTAGATGCGGTGGCTTTGCCACAACGGCGCAACCCTAAGGGAAACGCCCCAACTACGTGAGGACGCTATTCTTTGCAGTATTTACCTCTATTTGTACCATAACCGCCCCGCACCCCAAGGATTAAGGACTATGTACTAAAATTGGAGGTGTAGAGCAAACAGCATAAGTTCTGGCAGAAATACTAAGACCAGTGACATCGCCGAAGGCCTCGTTGACAAAGAACGAGGAATCTCTCGACCAGTAGTAGAAGCCAGAAAACCCAGCATCAGGGTAATGGAGCATGTCGCCCCACTCAGTGAAAAAACCTGCATCTATTCGACGCTGGTAATATTCAGTATATGACGACGGTATGGCGCCATCTATGCCATTTATACATGGGAAATAAGGATTTACACCACACTTCGCGTTAGTTAACTCCTTGACCTGTGGCATTTGATAACCCAAAAGATCACACCAAGATAAGTGGTGAAACTGAGTATCATGTACATTACCCCGATTGACGAACCACTGTTTCAACACAAATCCATATTTAACCACCACATTACCGCTACTATCCCTACCCTCTAGCTCAAAAGTCTGCGGCAAAGATGGCACTGTTAGTGGACGAGGATTATCTGACTGAATTTGAGTGCTATCTGGCCTAGGACCGCTTAACGTTACCCGTGTTACATTTTGCGTCCAATTAACTGTAGCTGTTATCCCTTCATGCGAGACTGGAGACCACGTCAACTGACTCGCATCGATTCCACCTATATCTAGATCAAAATACAATCCATCTGCACCCGTTGTCGGAAAATTAAGACCGTAAGAGATAGAATTTGTTGACTGAACTAAAAAACCCTTATCAGGATTCCATATGTTGGGGATGGGCCGGCAAATTGGTTTTCGCCCCAATTAAGATTCGGCCTTGCGTAACAAACACTAACATCGTTATTCGGATTGATATAATACACCACCGAACTACCACTAAAAGTACTACTATTCGGCACGCCATACTGGGTAACTAGACTTCCACCTGTACTACTTAATTTTATTTTATAAGGGGCATTACAATTATTTAAGGTTTCACTACGACTTACAGTGCGATCATTCTTATCAGTAATATCTACCGATATACTTCCCGTCGCCGTTATACCATTAGCACCCTGACCATCCCCATCATCATCACCCCAATTACCTCGAGTAACTAAGTCATTTAAATTCACTGTATTTGCCCCCGACGGCACCACCATATGTATATCATTAAAGGTACTTCCATTGATTAACCTTATCGGATTTGTCGAACTCGATGTATTAGTCGATGGCGTAATGGTACTCCCATCCGGCAACTCAATAGCTAATAATGTATCAGTCGTTGTTGCCTTAGTTTGCCCACCATCAAAGGTTAAATAAGGTGCGGTACCGTGAATGCGATCAGAAGTCGTGGCCGATAAGGACTGCGATTCTAAAGAGTACGGCAATAACAACAATAGCGCTAATGCCAATGGAATTTTTGAAAATAATTTTATGGATAATTTCGAAAATATAAATGAGTTTCGTGCAAAAACTCGTCGAATAAGATTATTTAATAAATTTAAAACATAGGTTTGCCAGTGCTTGTGCCTAAAACGATACTGCATTACATTCCATCCATCAAGTAAATTTATATTTTATTTCGTTTTATTATGATTATTTGCTTGTTTTATAAGCTTACCTCTATAAAATGACGAAATTATATCCGTTTAAAAAATAGTTAGCTAGTTTTTTTGGCGCGTTTTTTGTAGAAAATGTAAAGATAAAAACGATTCGCCTTTATAGATGGGTGAATTTTCTAATTAAAATAAAGTGTTAGTTTTATAAGTTTTTGGCTTTTGCAGAATGATTAATATTGCTGATAACATCTAAAACACAAACACACCCAACAGCCAAGTTTGGCGTGCTAGCTTTACTTGGTTATCGGTATATTTTGATGCTGTGATAAGGCAAGCATATTAGCATTGTGGTGCTATAAGCGTGTTTTTGCTCTAAAATTGTTCAGGTAGGCTATTGATTTTATTGAACTTTTATTTGCGTTTCTAAATAAAATCAAACACTTATAGGCTAGTTATTTATTACATTGAATTTGACTTTTTAATAAAAGCGCTTTTGTTATTTGATAATAGCTATTATTGGCAACTTGTTAATAACAGCTAGTTAATAACAAAAGCGCAAACTTTAAAATTGTTTCGGTCGGGCGTTGTTTTGGCTTTTAGTCATTAAACTCAGCGCCCCAACTTGCGTTGGAGCTTTATTATTTTTTATATTTTCCTCTCAGGCACCATAATCACCTTCCGCACCTAAAGGATTAAGAAATAAACGCTAAAAATTAAGGTGCAGTACAAATAGTATAGCCACGATCGTAAACAAGATCGAAAGTACCGGTGGCGCCGAAATTCCCGGAAACAACGTTCGAACGTTTACCATCTTTTAATTCACTTGAAAAGTAAGCGTCGCCCATGAATCCCACATCAGCATAGTATTGCATACTGCCCCACTCAGTGAAAAATCCTGCTCCAATGTGACGCTTGAAAAGCGGAGTATCAGACGTCGCTATGCCACTGCCACTTATACATGAATAACACTTCCCATTGGTTAAATTCCTTACCTGCGGAGGACGATAACCCAAACTATTACACCATGCTAACTGGTCACTATAAGTTTTCCATTGACCACCACGATTGACGAACCACTGCCTCAACACAAATCCATACCTCACCTCATTACCACTTCTATCCCTTCCGACTAACTCAAAGGTTTGCGGTAAAGATGGACGTGTTAGTGAACTTGGATTATCTGAATTTATCTGAGTACTATCAGCTTTAGGACCATTCAACGTTACCCTCGTTACGTTCTTGGATTTATCAGTAATCCACTCATCAGCTGGTATAGTATTCCCTTTTGGGTCCGTGAATGTCCCTGAAAGTGGCCTTGTCCAACTCACCGCTGCCGTTATATCACCAAGCGTAGTAACTGTCCAACTCAATTGGCTTGCATCTACCCCAACTATATCCAAATCAAAATACAATCCATCTGCACCTGTTGTTGGAAAATTTAAACCGTAAGATGATGGATTAGTGGACTGAATTAAAAAACCCTTTGCTGGGTTCCACATACTAGGTGGACCTGCATACCTGCCTGTGCCATAATTTAGATTCGGCCTGACCGAACAAATAACGGGCTGTGACGGCAGAGTGATATAATACTCCGCTGTTCCTCCACTAAAAGTACTACTATTCGGCATGCCATAACGAGTCTCTAAAGTTCCCTCTGAACTATCTAAGGTTACCTTATAAGGTGCATTACATAGACTTAATGTATCACTACGATTAACGGTATTGCCATCTTTATCCTTTATTGCTAATGATATACTTCCTGATGCAGTAATTTCACCTGCTCCCTGTCCATCCC
>NZ_JBIDFE010000020.1:0-43132 GCF_046635605.1 Gilliamella sp. BG3 | reverse complement strand
GGTATCACTGGCATTTATGTTAATGTGGCTGCCAATGTATTGTTGAGTAATTTATGTACAGCAAAGATCAACAGCCCTAACCTCTTGTTGCTTTTTACAGCTTACGATAGTAATAAAGACAATAATATAAATGATCGTATGAAAAAGAAGACGCTGATGAGTGATTTTAAATTATGGGGCTGGGATAAAAAACACATACCATACTCCAGTGTATCAAGGCAAAATACTGATCCTCTCAAAAATATTAGAGATTACCCTTCTTTATTATTTTATTGTTTTGGTAATAGTATTGTTCATATTGTTCAAGCGATATCCAGCCGTTGGCTGCCGAAGACGAATACAATTATGATATATTTGAATATATTCAAATAGTGCTTTATTAGACAACTTCCTCGTTTTATAGTAACAACCATGAATAATAGGGATTTTAGTGTATGAAAAAAACTTCCAACAACCGTATTATCCCAAACCTATTTACGGCACAAGGCTCATTAAACGGCACAATGGAAAATCTAAGAAATGCTTAAGAACTTATATAAATCATAGTGTTTAATGGTGGCCCCTACTGGACTTGAACCAGTGACCAATCGATTATGAGTCGAACCAAACAACTAATTGATTTTAATATTTAAATAATTTCTACGTATTAATAAATCTCATAATAGAGGGATAGATATTGTTAACAAATAATAAATAAATTAAAAATTTTGTCAACATTAATAATCACCAATTATTGTATAATTACTAATGTATTACTACTAGTATTCTATATCAATTACATTGAATACTAGTAGTAAACCATTATTGAATAATTTTCATAATCAATAAACAATTATTTATATAATTAACCATTATTTTAATTGATTAAAATGCTCATCTAAACAAGATCTTAATTGATCATGATCTGTTACTATATATTCTAATGTTGTTGATAACGATGAATGCCCTAATAGCTCCTTTACTAATGTTACATTTCGATCGGGTTGTTTCATCAGATTTGTTGCTAATGTATGTCTGAACCTATGTGGGCTGACTTTAACATTGCAAACTTTTGATAATCGCTGAAAAAACGCATCTATTCGATCAAAATTCATTTCTTTGTAAAAATCACATTTACCATTTTTAAAATGATAAATATTAAATAGCTGCATGTTCGGTTTTTTATTTAACATTTTTAATTGTTTCTTTAATTCAACAATATCTTGAAAAACATCGTCAATTAGTGGGATTTCTCGTTCGTTATGAGTTTTCGAGCCCTCTTCTCTTAAAAAAAGTTTTTTATCTTTATCATTAATATCACAAATACGAATATGCAACAATTGATTACGTCGAATACCTGTATATTGCAAAATTTTAATCAGTGTTATCCAAAATTGGGCTGGATAACAAAAATCTCTTGGTGATTCTTTTAGCTGTTTTTCTTTAAGAAAACTTAAACAAATATCAATATCTGCTTGTGATATAGTCTTTTTGGCTTTCTTCCCTGGTTTTATTAACATCTTATCAAATGGATTTTTTTTTGAATAACTAAGCCTTGTTCTATACCAAATCCCATTAACGCTTTAAAATGACGACAATAACTATTCCATGTTACATGTTTACATTGTCTGACTTCCAAAATATGGCTTCTAAAGTTTGATACTGTTTTATGGTTAATTGAGTTAATATTTGTAAAATCACTATTAAAAAATCGAGTAAATGCTTCAATATACCTTCTATAATTATAGATAGTTTGTTTACGCAATTGTTTAAATTCTAGATATACTATGAGCAATTCCTGCCAAGACATTTTTTCTTTTGTTATTTCCATAAATACTCCTGATTCTCATTTTCTCACTAATTGTTTTTGTAAATATTAACATCATGAATTAATGTTAGATGTGGATTATCAGGGAAATTATTCTCAATAGCAAATAATGGTTTGTTATCAATTAAATAACCTTTGATAAAAGTATGGCTCTTTCTTTTTCCCGAAATGAAGCATTTCCAGATGTTAAATCCTTCATCACTAAATTTGGTATGAATTTTTAAATTTTGGAATTCACGTTGTAATTGTTTCCAGTTGCTATCATCATCATTACCATTTATATATAAACTGTATTTTCTAAAAATTTTGGGAGTTACCATGAATATTTTACTGTCAACAGTATGAATGCACGCATTTTGGTTATTAACTGGTAATTTTTTACCAATAATTTGACTTCTAACCCATTTAAAAAATGGGTGATTATAGATATCATCATTATCTAATGTGTTAGAAATACACTCATTTGAAATAGAAATATTATTATTTTTTAAATCATTTTCTTTTATTTGACGATCCGCTTTGGAATTGTCACAATCATCATGATTATCAGCCATATCTGTTTCAGATATCTCAGTATTTGTTTTTTCATTAGAAAATAGGTTTAATATTATATCTTGCATTCTAGAAGCTTTGTCATCTACAGACTCAGATGCAATGTTTAATTTAGACTCTTCTTTAACCTCCTCCGTTGAAATATTATCAGGTATGGAGTTAAGATTATCTGCTTCTGTTGCTTCTGTTAACAGTGGAGTGATTGAACCCTTGAATGGTTCTGGAGCATTAGTAATATTATGAAAAGCCACATTGGCAGGTATACGGATAAGTGTTAGTTTTTCAGCAACCCAACCACTATCAGATTCAATTTTACACGGCCAAATAGTTTTATCTTCATTTGCTATTGCTATCCCGTGCTCTTTTAGTATATTAAATATTTTTGCATTATCAGTAGGTATATCAGTTATACCGTTTTGCAGCAAATTAGCTTTCATTTTATCGGTAAATGATTTGCTAATAACCCAAACATCTTTTCCATCAAACCAACCATCACAGGCTTTTGGGCCATTCAACACTAATTCTGATTCAATTAAATACCTTATCGAAACAATCATTTTACTCATTAGTGATACTGGTTTACTTAGTATTTTTGTCGGATCTCCACCTAGATTATTCGATACAGAAAACATATCTGCTTTTTGTATAATTTCGGATAATACGCCAGCTTTTTCAGTATGGCCTGAACATAAACTTAAAAAAGATTTAAACAATTCAGGGAATTGTGATAACCAAATGATACTTTCATCTGGTAAAATTCGTTTAATCATCAATGCTGCAGCACTCGGATGAAGAGAGTAATCCCTATCTTTTTTATAATTAAACCGATACGGTAAATCTAAATTGCTTTTCCACGGATACCAAATTTTGCCATCGTTCATTTCAACATGAACATCTACAACAACTTTACCTATGTCATGTAACAATGCACCGTATACAACTGCCGCACTCCAAGCCTGAGCTTGCCTTGGAATATCTTCTGCGTTAGCTCCAAGTAAGTAAGATTGCCTCAACTTCAATGCATAATTTGCCACCTCAAGTCCGTGATCAATCATACCACCTGTATACGAATGATGGTGTGCCTCCGAAGCGGGCAGTAATTGCACTATTTCAACATAATTATTGATAACATCCATATATAATTTATTAAACCGCTGTTGATCAATTGATACTCGTTGCCAAATTAGTGAGATCAGCTTTTTTCGAGAAGGTGTATCAAGCAATTCTGTTGCCGATTTTGGAATATACCAGTCTTCCAATGATGATGAATTCTCATGAGTACTGATACTCTCTTGTTTATTTTTAACAATTAACTTTTTTAAGAAATGAAGCATAATCAATACAATTTTTAAATACCTGTATATTTATCAATATAAACTTGATGAACCATATTTAATATAGAAAAATAAATATTCATATTGCGAATTTTTACTTAATTAGTATAATTAGTTCGTTTCCGCTACTTTTAGTAGCAAACAACGAGAAGATGATCGTTAATTCTCAGACGTTGCCAATAAAATGGGACGTTCCTTTTTTAAGGTGATCACATCCCAACAGCCAACAAACTCACTACTTTCGTAGGTTGGTAACATCTATTGGATGTTGAGTTCTTATAAACTTACTTTTTACTCACCCATAGGGGAATTTTATCCCTATTGGGCATAAATTCTCCTTTTTATTGACTTAATTTTGGAGAATATTATGACTAACTTAACTAATAACACAGTAACTAAACAATTTTTTGATTTACATACAACTGGAATTGGCTATTTAAACCGAATCCGTGAAGTTAAAGTCAAAAATGGTAAACCTTATTTATCATGTACAATCGCAGCACTAAGGGGAAATTGCCAAAACGCCGAATATACCTACATTAACTGTAACGTTACTGGTGAAAAAGCAAAAAGCTTAGTTGAAAAATGCATTGAAGCAAATAAAGCCAACAAAAAAATCTTAATCAGTTTTTGCGTCGGTGATATCTATGCTGAAACATTTACATACAGCACTGGAGTTAAAAAAGGAGACGTTGGAATCAATTTAAAAGCTCGATTACTAAAAATCTCCAGCCTTAAAATTGATGGTGAACTTAAATATTCGGATAAAATCGAACATTTAGAAAATCAAAGTGAACCTCATGACGAAGAACTCAATAATGTTGCGTAACAATTAACAACTCAAAAAAAGCAAGGAAACTTGCTTTTTTAATTGTTAAATCAGTTGCTTCAACTCTCCATTTGTGATGAAATTCCTCACAGGAAAAGGCTTATATGATAAAAAGTTTTGAACATAAAGAACTGGAACTTTTTTTGAAACTGGTTCAACTAGAGGTATTGGAGCATTTATGGAAATGTTTAACCCTTCACATCCAGGTGAAATTTTATTAGACGAAATTTTACCTAATACATTAAATATGACTATTACTGATTTTGCTAAACATCTAGGTTTTTCACGTGAAACAATATCAAAAGTGTTACATGGTAAAGCCCCTATTTCACCAACCCTAGCTTGGCGATTAGAACTAGCTGGAATTAGCACTGCAAGAATGTGGTTATCATTACAATCCCAGTATGATTTATGGCAAATTAAACACAAATCAAACCAACCAGAAATAATTCGTTTAGTTCCGTGCATTGACGAAGATGAGGATATTCTTAGAATTGCCGAAGATAGACTCAGAAATCCAGGTAAAATTATTGAGGTGAATGTGGATGACCTTTAAAGTCGTGTTCGATGAAAAGGCATTTAAAGAATGGAATAAATTAGATCGGAGTATACAGCTTCAATTTAAAAAAAAGTTAAAAAAACTTCAGATTAACCCCTATATTGAATCAGCTAAGTTAAGTGGTTCACTGTCTGGGTGTTTCAAAATAAAATTGAGGTCATCTGGATTCAGAATGGTCTATAAAGTTATTGATGAGCTTATTATTATCAAAGTGTTAGCGATAGGTAAGCGAGAATCTTTAAATGTTTACAACGATGCAAAGCAGCGCATTAATTAAATCGTTATACTAATTTTTCCGCTACTTTTAGTAGCAAACAACGAGAAGATGATCGTTAATTCTCAGACATAGCCAGTAAAATGGTATGTTCCTTTTAATTAAGGTGATCACATCCCAACAGCCAACAAACTCACTACTTTCGTAGGTTGGTAACATCTGTTTGATGTTGAGTTCTTATAAACTTATCTTTTACTCACCCATAGGGGAATTTTATCCCTATTGGGCATAAATTCTCCTTTTTATTGACTTAATTTTGGAGAATTATCATGACAATTAATTACATTAAAGACTTATTTACAAGTAATTATGGATTTAAACTAGAGATCAATTTCACTGACAATAATCAGGTCGAAATTATCACTTCTGAGCGTAGTTTCAATTCAATTATTGAGGCTGAAAATGAAATTACTCACTTTCTTGGTGATATTTGGATGGATGGTGAAATTAATAATCGTCCGTGTGAAGTTAAACGTGCATCAATAGTAGACAATTCTACCCAGAACATAGTAATTAGCGGCTTAGTAAATGTAGTATTAGTTCATTGGCAGTTAAACCCAACAACTAATTTCATCGAATATCTGAAACGCAAATTACCTATTGTTCGTAATATTGAAATAGCTAAACTCATTGATCTAACTCGTTATGAATTAGCTTTATAAAAACTCTACACATTCCATTAGGAGAATACTCCTAATGGAGTGTTCTCCATCAATTAAACTATAGGAGAACACTTATGTATATTGAAAATAAACTTGATAATGATACTAGTAAACGACTCTATCTTAGAGATGACATTATAAAGATTGATGACGATATATTATCTAATATTAAACGATATGATTTGATTAATTCATTCTCTGATGGAGAAGGCGTTGAATTTAATCTCTATCTATCAAAAATGGAAGATTGGTTGATGAAACAATGGCAATGTAATAATTTAAATGATTTCAATCATAAAATTGCTAGCCGTTTCAATTCATCTTATAAAGAAATTTTATCATCAGGAGATTATACACAATGTTTTTTGATTTGCTTTTTGGAGCATTTAAAAGAATTAGGTCATAATGCCTATTTTGATTTGTATTCTGAAGCTGTATTAAGTATTGATGGTGAAATTATTGATAATATCTGTCTCTTAATTAGTTAAAACATTCACAATAAAAAGCAAGGAAACTTGCTTTTTTTACAACAATGATGTAATACATACTAAGAAATAAATTATAATTCTTTGTTTTTCGACTAAGGAAAAAATAAATGAGGCATTTAATAATTTATCCAGACATTAAAGCAAGGGCAATCAAGAACCCGTCTGAAGAGGATTATTTACGTTATGAAAATACTGATCATGGTCTACTTGATGATGATACATTTGGAGAGTTAACTAAACGAAAAATTCAAGAGTTATTCAAGACTCAAAGCTATGTTGAACAAGTTGGAAATGAAATCTGGCGAGTTAAACCAGATGGTTCTCGAGAACTCGTAAAAAGGATTTTTAAAATTGAATGTAATTAACAATACTAATGAAACTAAACTGAATGATCTAACATTTCTTATTATTTGAAATAAGTAAGCAAACTAAAATATATCTAATTGGATTACAGGATATATGATAAAATCACTTAAGATAGAAGTATCAGCTAGAACTTAAATTAATCGTCCAATTTATTGAACAATATGTAGTTTATTATTAATACGATCATAAACTATATTTTTCGTAATAAAGTTTATATGCGAATGAATAAAATCTTATTACGAAAAATATAGAAGATACAAATGGTTTAGTTTTTATATCTAATTCATCTCCTCTCGGCCATTTCTCAAAAAACATATATGGGATAAAATAGTTGGATAATATTAAGGAGAAATTGATGAGCAAAAAACATACATACATAAGTCTTTTTTCATCTGCCGGAGTCGGATGTTATGGGTTTAAATTAAATAATTATGAATGTATTGCAACTAATGAATTAATTGAAAGAAGAATTAATATTCAAAAAATTAATAAAAAGTGTCGTTTTGATTCTGGATATATTAATGGTGATATTAAACAAGATGAAATCAAACAACGTATTTATCTAGAAATTCAGCGTTGGCAAAAGTTAGGTTATCATCGTGTTGATGTCGTCATTGCAACACCTCCTTGTCAAGGTATGAGTGTTGCTAATCATAAGAAAAAAGAAAATGAAATTGAGCGAAATAGCCTTGTAGTTGAAAGTGTAAATATAATAAAAAATATTCGTCCATATTTTTTTATTTTAGAAAATGTTCAGGCATTTTGGAAAACAGGTTGTACAAATAATCAAGGAGAATTGGTTGCTATTGGCGATTTAATCTTAGCTGAATTGGCAACGGATTATAAAATTGAACATCGAATTATCAATTTTAAGAATTATGGTTCAAATTCATCTCGCACAAGAACTTTAGTAATTGGAGTGGATAAAAATTTATCACATTCCCCTAGCCAATTTTTTCCTGATGAACGTGATGAAGTTACTCTTAAGAAAGTAATTGGCAACATGAAATCACTTGATTGGGGAGAATATGATAATAATGATTTTTATCATAGTTTTCGTGTTTACCCTGAACATATGCGAGCTTGGATAACTGATATTAAGCAAGGGCAAAGTGCTTTTGATAACGTTGAATTAAATAAACGTCCTCATAAAATTGTAAATGGTGAAATAGTGCTTAACAAATCCAAAAATGGGGATAAATACACTCGCCAACTTTATGATAAAGTCGCTCCGTGTATTCATACTAGAAATGATCAACTAGCAAGCCAAAATACTGTACATCCAATAGATGATCGTGTCTTTTCTATTCGTGAATTAATGAAATTAATGACTATCCCTGATCAATTTAAATGGGTCGATATATCATTAGAAACATTGAATAATTTATCTTTAGCAGAAAAACAAAAAATTTCTAAGAAAAATGAGATGAATATTCGTCAAAGCATTGGGGAAGCTGTACCAACAGCAATATTTAAAACGGTTGCGGAAAAAATTAAGCAAGTAATTTGATATGACAGAGAAAGAAATATTACAACTGATCGAAAGACATGAACTTAATGATGAAAACTGTTTATCTAATTACCTTTTATCACAACTTAAAAATAACACTATAGATACTACGGTACTTTCTCGTATTATTGAATTAAGTAATAGTGAAAGAGAAAATTATTCTGCTTATTATACAAACCCTTTTATTATTCAAGAAATCATTAATTATTTACCTGATTTTTTGGAAAAATCACAACTACATATTTGTGAACCATCAGTAGGTGCAGGTAATTTCTTACCTTTCTTATTTGAGAAATATAAGCATATCCCAAAAGTGAAATTCACGTTAATCGATATTAACCCCAAAACTTTAGAATGGGTAAAATTAATTTATAATCAACAAAGATTACCCGAAAATATTGAATTAGAATTTATTTGTAATGATTTTATGTTATATCAACCAGAGAGAAAGTTTGATTTAATAATTGGTAATCCGCCTTTTACAAAGCTAAAAAGAACAGACCTTAGTTTATTTGATATAGAAAACTATAGCCAAAATGTCAAAAATCTCTCGGCCTTTTTCCTTGAAAAATCGTTACAATGTGCAGACGTTATTTCTTTAATTATGCCTAAAAATTTACTTAATACTCCTGAATATAAGGAAACGAGAGAAAAGCTAACAAATAATAAGATCCAATCTATTTTGGATTTTGGTGAATTAGGTTTTAAAGGTGTATTGGTAGAAACAATCAATATAATTTGTAATTTGAAAGAAAATAATCAAAGAAATATTGATGTATGTTCTTTACCTAAAAAACTAAAATTAATCCAAAAAGCAAATTATATTTTTGATTCTGCTTTACCTTATTGGGTTATATATCGGGATCAAGATTTTGATAAGGTGTTTAAAAAGTTAAAATTTAACCAGTTTACTGTTTTCAGAGATCGTCAAATTACAAATGAAAATTTGTCATTAGTAAAAAAACATTCAGAACAAGTTAGAGTATTAAAATCTAGAAATATTAGTGATTTAGGTGATAAAATTATAGATATAGAAAATTATGATGCTTATATTGAGCAAACAAAATTAATGAAATTATCCGTTGCTAAATATTTTGATCGTGAAGATGTTTATTTAACACCAAATATGACATATAAGCCTAGGTTAATGCGAAAACAAAAAGGCTACATTATGAATGGTTCAGTTGCAGTATTAATACCTAAATTTTCATATCATCTATCAGATGATGAATTAAAATATTATGCAAGTTCTGAATTTAGACATTTTTATCAAATAGCAAGGAATTATCAGACAAGATCGTTAAATATTGATGCTAATAGCGTTTTTTGGTTTGGTTTAAAAAATAGGGAGATAAAATGAGTAATGACTTTATTCAAAATTTCTTATCAAAATATGATTACGATGTGAAACTATCAGGTAATGCGCGTTGGATTGATCAAAAATGCACTTATGATGTTGTGCAAATTATTGCTGACTGTATTCTAGAATATACACAATCAAGCACATCAACCTCTTTTACAGTTAAAGACATTTGGGATAGTAAATATGCTCAGGAAAATGTGCAAACGATATTTTCAAAACCAGATCCTAGCCAAAAATCACGCAATGAATATGATAAGTATTTTGGACAACCTATTAAGTTACTCGCTTATAGTCGAATTTTAATTGAAACTAAAGTTAGTACTAGGTACTTATATCGAATTAATAACCTTGAATTATTACAACATATTGCTTTACGTCCATTAAATACACTGAATTTCCTTACTCATTATATCGAAAAAGTATTAAAAGACAGTGGATTGGCTACTAGTTTTAATGATTTTCTTAAAGTCCAAAATAAAGAGAGTTATCAACAATTAAAAGATACGTTTACATCATTTACGATTGACAACACACCGATTAACGGTAGTATAGAGTGTGGACGAATTTTTACAAAAATTATCAATCCATTAGCATTCAAATATAAAAAGCGGGGAACAGAAAGAGGACATATATCTAAAAACCTAATTACACTGCAAGATCTCACTTATAATCGCTTAAATTGGCGAGATCAACTATCTGGAAAGTCGAAACAAATTTCACGTCAAGAACACCAATCACTAGAACAACAACAATCAAAAAATTACCACGAATATTTGGTACAGAAAGCTAAAAAAGATGTGCGTAAATTTAACGATCTATATCGAAACGGAAAATCTGAAGTGTATCAATTAGGTGAAGATATTTTAGCAAGCCAGATTCATCATATTTTCACAAAGTCTGATTTTCCTGAAATTGCAGATTACCTTGAAAATTTAATTGCTATAACACCAAATCAACATTTTGGCATGGCACACCCTGAAAATAAGACCGCTTATA
Organism: Gilliamella sp. BG3; assembly: GCF_046635605.1. Taxonomy (NCBI): domain Bacteria; kingdom Pseudomonadati; phylum Pseudomonadota; class Gammaproteobacteria; order Orbales; family Orbaceae; genus Gilliamella; species Gilliamella sp. BG3. The sequence continues at coordinate 32,392 of NZ_JBIDFE010000020.1, read as the reverse complement.
TTGATAAAAATTTTCAGTACATCTGTTTAATTGCTAAATGTTCATCTATTATGGAAAATTTAACTCATTCAAAGGGCATAAAAATCTATGATTTCGAAGATTATCGTTTTGTATTAAACGTTGGCTTTAAAACCGATAAATTTAATTATATTCCCCCATTAGATTTTGCATCTATAATTAAACAAATTGATTTTTTCTGTAGTGATTATTTAGGAGGTGCATATTCAGCTCTTGTGGAAAGTAATTATCCAGTAATATAAAAACTAGAAAATATTTCCCATTAAACTATACAAAAATGGGGAACATGTTGTTGATGAATTTATAATAACAAAAACTGACACATAACGTGCCAGCTTTTACTTTATATCACTTATTTTTATACGGCAATTAGCTGTTTTGCTAAAGCCACTTCAATGGATTCATCATCAGAATTAAGTATATCTAATCCCGATTCAGGCATATCCCCTGAAGTACTTTGTGAAACCGCTATTTTTTTTGCCATTAATTTTAAACAGCTTGTTTGTGCTGAATTTTCATAGCCCAAATAAATCACTTTTACATCATTTTTCTGGCCAATTCTGAACGAACGTTTTGCTGCTTGTTGCAATGTGTAAACATTAAAACCAGTTTGCAAGAAAATAATGGTCGGAAAATCGAGTAAATCAAGACCTGTTTTAACAAGTTCTGGATTTGTTATGACAATATCATAATCTTTATCCACTTTGTCTAAGATCCAATCCTCCCTCTTTTCTGGCGACACATTTGATTTTAATATAGCTGTTTTTAAACCAGCTTGTTCTAAAATAAGCTTAAGCCGTCCAGTTATGTCTCGAGTACCAGTATAAGTTGCATATACTAATACTTTACGACCATCTGTTTTTTCAGCTAAACAATGTTCAACTAAAGATTGCTCTTTTGGCGAACATTCAATAAAACTATCACCCTCATCACCACTAAATACAGATGGCACAAAAGCCAGCTTATCTCGTGTTCTTGGATGAGTGACTGTTTCTGCTCTAAAACAGCAGTCAGGCCATGCAAGTAAGGTATTGAGTACAACACCAAGTAATGTTGTATCTCTTTTCACTAATGCACTTCTCAACTCACTCTTAAGTTTATTCGATAAATCATCGTAATAACTTCTTTGCTCATATGACATTGGAATATCAATATACTCTTCAGTATAATTCGGGAGAATATTATCACCAATATCTTTAAGCTTTAGAAATACTGTATACGGTAATACATATCGTAAAATACCCTTTGGTCCAAAACCTGGAGCTTTTTGTGTTCGATGAGAAATCTGATTACCTTTTGCTGTTTTATGACTATTTCCATGCCTTTCCGTATATAGGTCTTTAATGATTCCATGATCTCGCATAAACTCCATTGCTGCGGTACCAAGTGAACCTCTGCTATTCGGTTTATAACCGTCTTCAATCATCTTAGACGTTAATACACGAAAAAGTAAAAAAAATAGGTCATCTGCATATCCTCCCATAAGAGTACCAGTTAAAAGTAAAATCTTTTTAACTTGGCTAGCAAGCACCCCCATGGCCTGCCCTTGTGCAGAGCCTTGATTTTTATACTCATGACCTTCATCAACAATCAATAAATCAAAAAATCCTTGTGGTAAATATCTTTTGATAAATTCGGTAGCTTGATAAGCACCTTCGCCAAAACCAAATTCAAGTTTAGCTAAAGCTTTTTCCATTCTTATTGCTTGTCTGTCAGTAAAAATAAACTCACCATTTTCATTCATAAGATTAACAAAATCTGATGCATTATCCGCAAGCAGATCAGATAGAAAATCGTCACCAAATTTATTAATTAGAGATTCAGCTTTCACTGGCCCAACTGTCGGAATTTGACACATCGATTTTTTAACTCTGTCTCTAAAACTAGAATTCGAGTTATTTAATGGTCTAATCAAAGTCCATAAAGCACTGCCACAATTCACACAAGTTGTTCGATGTTCTTTCAAAACAAAATCGCTAAAAAGAATTAACTCCCCATCGTCATCACGACAAAAATTATAACAGTCGGGACAAGCAGCACAGTCTTTTTTTATGTATTTTGTTTTAACTTCCCCACGTTCATGAATATTTTGCTTTTGGTAAATAGGTTTTGATTTCAGTGCATGTTTCCAGTGGTATCCCATTCGCATTCGAACACGTCCTAAAACGTAAAATTCAGGCACATTAGATGTAATACCTAACTTAAGCTCTTGCCTCAATTTTAATAGCTTCACAAGTGTATCTGAGCCATTTAAAACCCATACTCTTGCACCTGGTATCGTTTCTAAAATTTCTCGTCGCCATTTATATACAAGATGAGGTGGCGAAATTATCAGATTACGTCGATACTGGGCTTCATAGTGAAGTACTGCTGCCACAGCAATTGCCATCATTGTCTTTCCTGTTCCCATCTCAGCGTTGATAATCGCTGCTGGTTCATTCTGATCTAATAACAATTTTGTAACAGCCTGTACAACATTAGCTTGTTCACTAAATGGTTTACGTTTTAACTGTTCCATAATTGATTGTCGTTCAAATGACATATCATCCTCGCTGTAAACTGGAGGATTAGATGCATTCAAACTATCCAATAATGAATCTTTAAATTCATTAATAAAACTATTTAAATCAATTTGTGTATTTAATGTTACTTGTTCCATTTTTAATCCTTAGAAAAAAAGGGATACAAGCTCCACAAGGGATTGTATCCCTTATGGGTTAATGTTTAAATTAATATAGATTTAATATTCATTTGGCAGCATCAACGTAGTGATAAAACCTCGCTCACCATGCCATTCGGTAATAATCCATAGTTTTATATCATCAGAAAGCTTATAACTTGCAAATAAGCGGTCATTTTTTTGTCCTTGCTTTAACACTTGATCATTTAATTTTTTGTCACTATCGTCCATATCATCTCCCCAATCGCCATTTCTATAACGACTAAGAGCGCTTGAAACAGCAAGTGCCATATTAAAATCACGATCAGCTAAGCACTTAATCCCTTCTGTGGAATAAATCAATCCAGTTACAACTGAGCAGGATTGATTATCTTCAACATGTGTACCATTTTCATCCAATTCATCCAATTCATCAACTTCGTTAATTTGACTAGAAATCACCAATAACGAACCAAATGTTTCAGAATTTGGAGTGAAATCAAATGCCTTAATTGAAGGAACAAATTTATCGGTCAAAATTGTTTTTGATTCAACAATAAAGCCCTCATCATCCAAAGTATTTTCAACACTTTTTGACTTTGATTTGTAAGTATCACCTTTAATGATATAAGTTTTACCTGTATTGGATTTTACAATACCATTGATTTCACCAGCAGCTAGTGCTAACGATAAATGCCAATCCGACATTTTACACAACGGTTTGCGTTTGCGTTCACAACATTTTTTGAAAAAAAGATTAAAGTCATTCCATAGTCCACCTATCTTTTGAACTTCCTGACCTAACTCTTCATCAGTAAATGATAGTTTATAGAAAGATTTAACTTCACTTTCTGGCTCAGGAATTTGATACATCGGCTTATTTGTAACAGCTATCTCATCAGGAACAATTTCTCCTTCAAAAATAGCTTCAAATTTTGCCTTCATATCATTTTTTTCCTGAAGTGCTATATCATTTTGTCGAACCTTTCTTCCTAAAATAACAATCTGCTTGAATTGTTTATCACAAGCTGTAAATATTGAAATATCAGTGAACTGACTTGCAATCCAATTTGAAAGCATCTCATCAAGCTGAGTAAACGGAATTATTAATACTAAAATACCGTTATACTGAAGCGACGGGATCGTAAAACGATAGAATATTTTCTCTAGTCGTTTGTAGTCTTTCTGATAATTTGTAATTGCTCCATTATGTTCACTAGTTAAATCTCCATATGGTGGATTTAAGAATAATAAACCAAAGGAATTAGGTGAAATAACGGTATCAAATAAGTCACTTCTTAACAAAACATCACAATATTTTTGGGCTAGTTCTGCTCGATGTCGATTGTATTCAATACCATATAGTTTTGCTTTATGACTAAGTGAATACGCAATATTACTTGCTGCTCGAGCTTCACCAACACAAGGATCTAAAACTCGAATAGCAGTATCAGTTCTTACAAAATGGCTAATAATTGCATTTGTTGTAGCATCATCCGTTGGATAATAGCCATTTTTAGCAAAATTATGCGCCACTCTCGGCGATATAAGTGCAACCATAAATACTCCCTATGATTATGATAAAGTTAAAATACCATCACGAATTTTTTGGCTCATGATTTGAGTTAATATTGTGTCGTTTACAATGATTGTTGTTGCATCAATATCACCAACAATTGCTTTATGTTCTTTAATCATTCCTTGTTGTTTAGCAATCGACACAATTTCGTCAGCCCAATGTTCTAAAATGGGTACAGATGAAAGTGTTTTAATTGCATCAAAGTAACGATTATGTCTAGTGGAAACATCTTCTATCTTATAAATAGAGATCATTGAATTTGAATCACGGTTTGGCTCAATAATGCGTTTATCAAAAATAAAAGCATGAATCAACGAACCAAATAACGTTTTAGTTACTTTCAATGTGCGCTTTGCATAATACTTTCCTTCAGCTAAAAACACTCGATGATGATTTAACTTAATATCCGTTAAACCATGTGTAGTTGTTTCGCCAATCGTAAGTTTTGCAAAGAGTTCCTGCATTGCGGTATCTTTCCCCCATACTGATAAAAAAATCAGTTCGGAGTCATTATTCGCAATACAACAATCACATTTCAAATCTGGAATATCTTGTAATGTAAGAATGTTACTCATTAAAGTTTCTCCTTAAATCAATATAAGGAGAAACGATCTCTAGGAAGACCTGTTTCTCCCCAGAGATAGATAAGTTAAGTTAAAATTGTTCTGGCAATTTATTCCAACATTGGCTTTTATAGTCAAAATGGTAACCAAGTTCGATTAAACGTTTTTTCTGGGAACGTATTTTTAAGCGATCCTCCGTTGAATCTAGTTTAACTTGATCACCTATCGGCCATAAAATACCAAACAGTTCAGCATCACCTGAACCTGAGGTAGCCATAGTTTCTTCATGTTGATGTTCAGTATTAACTTTCTGAACTTCAGATGACTCAGTCTGACAAATAGGGTCTTCTGATACATGTATTTTTTCCGAATCTGCTTCATCTAATTTGGATGAATTAACCAGATCCATATCTTCAATATACGCACAACATTCAATAACAACACGATTGCCATAACTATATGAAGAAGATTTGATTTGTTTAATCACAAACGACCCTTCATATTTTCCAGCTTCATACTGATCCAATAATTTATTATCTTTTAAAGAAAATTCACCAATGGATGTAAAAAGCTTGGCGACATTGAAATTGCCATATTTACCCGTTCTTGTTGTAATGACTAATTCACCAGGTATTGAAATCATATTAATGCTCCAGTATAAAAAGTAAAAATAAAAACCAACTACTTTATGCGTAATAAAGTAAGCTGGTTTAAATGAAATAGGAAAACTATTTTTGTAGTTGATGATAATTTCTAACTTGAGTTCGCCATTCGTGATTTACTTCAAAATTAGCTAATTCAAGGTAATTAAGTGGACATGAATAATAAGGAGGAAAAGATAATTCACAATAATATGAATAGCTCCAAGCCTCGTCAATTTGTCTGATCAAATTACATTTTATGTAACGGTATTTACCTGCCAGTAAAATGTTTCGATAATCGTTTATGACATTAAATTCAATTAATGACCATAATATGGTTACTCCATGAATATAGTCATTACAAACATGAAATTGCAATGTTTTTTCTTCATAATGTTCACTATAAACAGGAGCAATTAATGAATTAATTAACTCAGATTTAGTATGAATATTATGCTCTGAATACCATCTCATAATAATAAACCTCCTCAAACAAAATCAGGAGATATCACTCAAGAGGAGTGAAAATCCCCCTCCTGGTTGACACATTAAAATTAAGACTTATGTAAGTATTCTTGAATGATTGAACTTAATGATACATCATCAGGTATAGTTGCTTCACAATTGATTAAAGCAAGGAAATATTCTGTCGAAAGAAGTATGTATTCGTTAGTTAACATGGATATTCTCCTAATTAAAAGTTGAATAAAAAAGGAGAATACTTTCCACAGGAGAAAATATTCCCCTATGGGTAAAAGATAAAAACAATTAATTACTTATTAAAATAATTTTCTTGTTTTATTTTGGATCTCATTTTTTTCTAATGAGGCATGAGTTAGTTCTCGTTGTTGCACCAATGCTGGAAGTAAGTCATTGTATTCCTCAATTCTTAGCATTCGAATATCTTTCAATGAAGGTGTAAACCAACTAAACTTTTGTCCCAATTGTTGAACGGCTAAAACACAAGTTACTGCATTAATACTACTATTACCAAAATACACAGATCCTTGCTTCCATTCAAAACCAAGCTTTTTTAACTCATCTCTAACTTCTTTATAAGCATTAGTATATGCACCAGGATAATAGTGCTCTAACCTGCTAGTATCGAAGTCAAAAGTAATTGCATAAGACATTGAGTATTCCTCAATATGTGAATGTGATAGTCTATAAAAACTCAACATCAAACAGATGTTACCAACCTACGAAAGTAGTGAGTTTGTTGGCTGTTAGTGTGTGATCACCTTAAAAAAGGAACATACCATTTTACTGGCTATGTCTGAGAATTAACGATCATCTTCTCGTTGTTTGTTACTAAAAAAGTAACTAAAACTAGTTTCATTATAATGCAAATGATTCACTAAATTCAATATTAAATTTAAAATCAACAACTAGTTATGCTATGCCCTTTTTATTTTTAGCCTTTTCAGCCTTTTCAAGGTAGGGCCATTCCCATTATGGCCCATTACCATTAATAACCTTTACCTTTTTTCCTTACCCTTTTACCCTTTGTTTTTGCCATTTAAGTATTTAGCATTGACACAAAGCAAAATATATTTTATATATAAAGGCTAAATTTTAATCAGAGGCATAAAAATGGAAAATAAAGATAAGTCAACACAATCTGACACAAACCATAAAATGCTGTTTAATAGCGACGGATTTGAATTATTTATAAAAATTTTATCAGTTTCTGTAACATTTATATTGTTTATATTCAAAGGCATACTCTACGTATTACCGTTTTTTTTGGAAACAACACCAGATGAAGAAAGAAGAAAGAAAAGAAGAAGAAATGAAATATCTTATTACGATGATGAAGGTCATGCTTACACAAGCGATGGCGATAGAATGTGGTGATAAAAGAAAAGGTTATTATAAATAATAAGCTAATTAAGCAGAGACATAAAAATAGAAAATAAGGATAAGTCAACACAATCTATTTTAAATAACTGGCATTTAATCTAATGCCAGTTATTTTGACACAACTTATCTAATTCCCTTTAACTATTTTTTCCCTTTTGTTGCAACTTTCATTGCAATGTCTTTTCCTTGTTTAGCCTTACTTATTCCATCTTCTCCTGCCTCTTGCATTTTACTTGAATTTTTATTCATAAAACTCTCTAGTCCTGAACTAACTTTAAACCCAGCCCACGACAAACTTGCAAGTAAAATCAAAGGAAACCCAATAAACACAAATGACGTAATAATATCAACTAACGATTTATTAATATTCCATCTATCTGACATAAAATGAATAGCATTATTTTCATACATAATATTAATCAGTCTAGAATCTAGAAAACGTGCCAGTTCCCAGACAAATGTTAAAAATATCAATGAAAACAGGACAAATGTTAGCGTGATTATCGTCTTCGGTTCAAATCCCCCAATTAAACTAATGATAGGTAATAAAATAATAATAGACATTATTAATATCGATTGAATCATGGGTGCTGCTTGTCGCAACGCATCAATTTCAATAAAGTTCGACATAGAAGAAAAAAATGCCCCGACTGACGCAATTGAACTGCCAACTTGCTCAGATATCGATGGATCCCTATTTTCGTAGTCAACAAACAGATAATCTGAGCTCTGTAACATTTTTTTGGGATTTAAAACTGAACGTAAAACAATTTCATTCAGCTCTTCTTTACTGTTTGTCAACCATTCCCAAAACGAAAATTTATTAATGTTTGGATTTAAATTACCTGTTTTTGATTTTTCATTAGACTCGATCTTAATCTGCTGATTAATATCAGCAATCAGTGCTTTTTTTAAGCCATTTTTACTGTCACTCCACCACGCTTTACATGAAGGATAGCCAGTATTACCTTCTCCTGGTGTTAATCCAACATCTCGTTGTTCATCATATGGCCAGCGATGTTGCGGAGTTTGAGCTCTAAACGAATCATAATATCCTGGTGTATTTAAATAGTATGACGATCCTGGCCATGTCACATCACTAATTAAATCATCAGGTAATTTAGACAACTCAGTACTTAATTTGTTAAACGAAGGATTGAAACAAAATGAATAAAATTCATTAGCTTCTTTTTTCAAAATTGGATCTTTTACTGCTAGCTCTGAAATTGTTGTACGAATCTCTCGTAAATCCGTATTACACGGTAATGTCGTAACTACAGATTGCGTGAAGCCTGAAGATAACGAATGAACAAAATACCACCAAATAGGAACATAAATTTGTTGTCCATTAAATAAAATACTATTTTTTTTAAATGATGACGATTCTGGAGATATTTCAGCGTATGAACATTCCATTTTCTGTCGAGTAATTTTTCCGTTATCGATAGCTGCTGAAAATCCGCTGTGCTCATAGTGTAATACACGAATATCAAGAGGGATTGACGGATAACATGCAAAGAAAATGACAACCATGCTAATATAAATGTACGTTTCCAATCTAGTCAGAATAACGTTTGCATGCTTACCTTTTAATTCTCCATCCTCCATAACATTTATCGTGATGCTAAGCATTTTGAATATAAAAGGGACAATAAAAAGACCAGAAGATGATATAATGCTCCATATTCCGTTATTTACCAACCATGCTAGTGACAATGTCACATAATCAAAAAAACTCATTGCAGACATATATCATTACCCCATTTTAATAAATAGCATCACTTCATTAAAACAAATTAAAGCAACACATAACATGCTAATTCTAAAAACTAATCTGTTGTAATATATCTTTTTTTCAGTTGTTACTACTTTTGTCTTTATCATTTTTTTTAGTTTTAATAAAAGAAAACCAGTAAAACAATAAATACACAAACGCATTACAAGAAAAAAAAAGTAATAGCTACTCAAAAATACATTAATAGAAGCAATTTTACGTTCTGTTAATGAAAAAACAGATAATATGCAACAAATTAATCCAAGTAAAAAAATAAGAGAAATTGCAAGTTTAATAATTTTTTTCTTATTCATATTTAACTCGCTATTTATTTGCGTCAAAAGATTCATGATTATCGATATGCAAAATAGCGCCTTGCTGTCTTTGCTGCTTTCGTTCTTGTATGACAGATAAAGTATTGCCTGCAATGGATTTACGCATATCGTACTCTAATTTAATTTGATTCAGCTCCATATCCAGTTCACCTATCTGGTCCAAAATTGTAGACTGTACTGGTTCATTTTTAGCAACATTTGGCTCTTTACGGCCTGCCAACATGATACGTCGCGCCATCATCGCTTCTTCAATAGTCCTAGACAACGCCATTTCACTCGCTAAACGTTTCACTAGTACAACACGCTCATTATCTTCTCTCAATGTTTCAATGACACTTCGAGTGACACTTACAGAGCTACCTTCTAGTGCCTCTAATTCCGCTTTGCTAATAGGCTTTGTACCATTTACTAAATCAACCAACTTTTTATAATAAAATTCGTAGTATTCTTCGGTTTTAGGGCTTAAACCAGTTCCTGGCTTACCTGTATCATTGCCGTTTTGATTTTCACTATCAGTTACCATGGTGCGCTCACCAACCACATCAGTTAGCCACACTTGTGCCTCACTAGGTTTATTCCATGTTTTATAAACCCCCCCTTTATTTTTTGCATCACCAACGGGAGTTGTATCCGTAACGTTTCGATTTATTAATGAGTTATAGCCAGCTAAAGCAACATCACTGGTTATCTTAATCGGATCTTGTCCTTTCCCTCCCCTTTTCACTCCCCCAACCCATGAAATACCGTTTTTCCCTGCATCACTATCAATTTGTTTATCAGCTCGAATAGCATCAACTTTCTTTCCATTTAACATCTCGGCCATATTTTCGGCTTTAGCTACTTGAACCAAACTTGCAGAATCTGTGTAATCAGCCATTTTTCCAGCAAGTTGCTTACAGCTTGTCTTAATGTCTGAATAATCTAATTTTGCTTGTAACACACCATTTGTTAACAAATCGTACAGTTGAGGATTAGCTCGTTGTATAACTAGGGCTGGTAAACTTGCAACTGCGCCTTTGGCGTTGTTAACAACTTCACTCATAATATTGTTAAACCCCTCTGTTACACCATTTAGTTGATTAGAGATTGTTGAGCTAATATCAAAATTACCGCACATCATAGAGTTCCATTTGCCCGTATTCATAATGGATTTGGGTTTATCAAATGTATATGTAGATCCTTTTACCGAACCACCGCCGATACGATAATAAAGACTATCAGATATCCCGCCAGTTGAATTAGCATAACTATAGGAGCTAATTGTCAATAATAATGCTGTTATAGTCATTGTTGTTTTCTTTGCCATGATCATCCCCCAAAATCGATACTGTATAAAAATTTTTGCCCACGTCTCTTACAACATGCATAAGGTCTCCACAAAGCATAAACATAGGCTCCATCAACGCTCGCTGTATCATTAATATTTGGAAAAATACCGCATGACATATTTAATGTTGGAGCCAATTCTTGCCATTTATGATTTTTTGTATTTTCTTTAACAGGAGCTGGTGGCCAAAATCCATCTTTTTTACGCTTAGTGTAATTTTGAACGACATGCAATGAATTACTATTTGTTAATACATCAGCACCTCGTTGAACAACCACCGCTCCTGCCTTGAAGTCGTCATTTTGAGTAACAGCCCCAGCTCTTGGATAAATGTTTCCCCACATATCGGATGAATTACCAATTTCTCTTTTACCTGGTATTAATGCCTCTGGGTATACAGATTCAACAAGTGCTAATCGCCATGCAATAAAATCAAGTTCACTCACAAAATAAGGATAAAATGGCGTTACCCCGTTATTACAATAGTAGCCCATGCCTGATAGCATTTGAGAGAAAACAGCCCCACCAGGGTGGCCGATTGCTTGAACATCTTTAAAACGAATTTTTGTTCGATTATTTGCTTGACGATTATTTGTATCTCCCCCTCCTTGAATATTTGACCCAACTAATGAACTTGCTGATGAGGTAATAGTGTTAATTTCAGTCCACGGATTTTCAAATGGGTGTTCATATGCTGACATAACAACATCGGGGATGTAATGCTTTACTTTTACAGATGTACGAATTTTGCAACCGTAAGAACAAAACAGCCAAAAACAGGTTCCAGCAATTTTATATTCAGTACAACTAGTTGAGAGAGCTGATCGAACTATTTGTTGAGTACTAATAGATGTTGCAAAACTCGGCATAGTAATTATGAGTCCAAGTAAACTACATTTTATTTTTTTTATCATCGTTTATCCTCATTACCCATAAAATCATTAACTGCACGTGCAACATCTGTTATTCCGTAAATCACATTTTTTTCATTAATAACAATCGCAGGATATTTTTTAACACCGAGATAAAATGCTTTTGTAATTGTCTTTTGAGCTTCAATTATTTGAGCTTCATGCGTTTTCCATTCTGGTAAATTTAATTTTTTTTCAACAACTGAATAAGCTTCATCAATATCACTCGATAACTCACCAAAAAATGAATTTAAAAGTACTTCAGTGCTATCTAGATCATATATTTGACAATTATCATGACAATTTTTAACTCGACTTGCTTGCTCATGATTCACAAAAACATCAATACTATAAATATCTGCCCCAATACTTTGAAAACTTACAAATACAATCAGTCCTAATATACGTTTCATGCATCAGCTACCTCTGTTAAAGCCATCAAATTTTTAATCAGCAAAAAGGCATCTATCCAGTCAACAACATTGATACATAGCCGTTTCCCTGTTTCAATATCAGCTAATTGTGGCCAATGAATTTTGTTCAAATTAGGATTGCATGACACCTCAATTAAACAGGCTGATTTTTTGCCTTCGAAAGCGATTAAAGCATATTGCTGATACAATATTCCAAATTCTGTAGGATCATCTGCAGGTATACGGCATAAACGTAATTTAGTCGAAATTATTGCCCCAATTTTTCCTAATAATTCAGAGCAGAATTGTTCAAAACCTTTACTGTGTTCAATATTAATATTTGATTTTTTTAATGAAGTAGCATTAAATAAAAAATTATTATCGTTCATTATAAATCCTCATATTGTCGTGTAATACCTCGAACTTCATCTAATTTTTCAGATACTTTAATGGCAGCATCAAGCTCACTGATATTAAACTCATTCATCAGTTTCATTCTCTCCGCTTTTTCATCTTTCTCTGTCATAGCTAGAGCTAAGAAAAGGCTTGGTGGAACAATTCTGAAAAGGCATTCCACATTTTTTGATAACACAACGCCTTCCGTGTACTGACGAGCAGCTTTACAAGCAGACGTGATCATTGAAATTTGTTCATCTGTTAATGCTTTAAAACGACGTATTTTCTCTGCTTCAGATGATTCTGTTACTAACATTTCCCACCACTCAATCATTGACAATAATTTTGAAGCTGCGTCGGGAAAATCTTCCATGTTTTGGGTGGCTAACCACAACCATACTCCCAGTTTACGCCACATTTTTGACGCTTTTGTTAAGTATGCTGCTGTTAGTGGTTTTACAGTAATAATATGTGACTCATCGGTAATATTAACGATAGCTCTGGCTTGGTGCTGATATTGTTCGCCCATATTGTTGATATGATTAATAAGAGAAATATACGCAATTGATAATTGAGCTTCATAACCCTCCCTTGCAAAAGTTGCCAAATCGACATGAATGACATCAACATCTGGCCATGGTGTGCCTTGTTTATTAAATATTTCACCTTCAAATCCTTGAGTGAACATACTTAATGATTCACCCATTTCATATGCTTTTGCACGCCTAGCTTCAGGTAAATGAGTATCTTTGCTTAAGGTAAACAATGCCTCTTGAACATCACTGGGAACAGCTTGCCGTCTTTCATCATAAGCAACTTGAGCAGCCATAACTATAGCTTGTCTAATCATTGCTCTATCTGAACGACGAAGTAATTCATCTTCCCGTTCTTCCCCTCCCGTGATCATTAGACGTATAGAAATTTCTATTTCACCGAGTACATCTCGTTGTGCATCATCTTCCTCATTTTGTTCTAGTGCTTCATTAACAATGTCATCGCTCAAATTGTTTTCATCAATTTCAAACTGAATATCCTTATTTTGTAAAATTAAATGAGAATCAGCTAAAGGATTAAGCACTACACCACTTCCAGGCTTTAAACTTACTCGATGAACACTGACTCCAAGTCGCTCCATAAAATCAACAAGAAGACCAAAAGAATTACCTGTTTCGACAATAATTGTTCTAGGCCGATACATAGCAACAAGCTGTGCTATTTCGATATTCAGTGTTGCTGATTTACCTGCTCCCGTTGGCCCTAAAATAAGCTTGTGACCATTTTGTGCTTTATCGACCATTGGATCGTAACTCAACGGCTCTCCACCGCGGTTAAAAAATGTCACACCAGAATTACCTGTTCCACTGCTTCTTCCAAGAACAGGTAATAAATTGGCTAAATGCTTGCACCAATTAAATTTAACATACAGTCGTTTTATGTCATTTTGAGGGTTATAATTCATAGGTAACCATCTTAAAAATGACGATGCTGGAGCAACTTCATTAGCTTCAGCTACTGTGACAAGTCCATTATTATTAAGTACTGAACTCAGCCCCTGTATTTTACGTTTCAATCCACCGATACTTGAATCTTTCACATAAAATGCAATAGAGCTGTAATACATTTTTTCTCGTTGCCTGATATACTCCATTGCTTCGTCACAATCTTCCTTGACAGACAATGATTCAGCATTCTCACCGATGGCTTTACCTCGAACAAAATTGATATGGTCTTCTAGCTTATCTTGAGGATGAGTTACAATTGTCAAACTCATCATTGTTGATTCAGGCAATACATCAAAAAGCGCATTTATTCCATCGGCTTTACTTGTCTCGCCTGTAATATGACCAATTTTGGGTGGTGTTTTTAATCGATCCACCATAACAACAGCATGCGGTATATTATCAAAATGCCAGTAACCCTCTTTAATCTCTGGTTCACTGTAGAAAAGGCTTTCGGCAAAATCATTAATGATCGGCAGTTCATCAGCCTGTTTTTGATCATCCATTAATTGCTTAATAAAGTCTTTTTTACCTTGTAAAGGTGCTGGATTAAATATTTGAGCTAACCACCTAGAAACCTCATTCTTCCCCAATCTCTTGACAGCAATTCCCGCTCCTTTCAACGCAAGTATCAAATTGTTACAAACAATATCTAGCTTTTCTTGTGCATTTAAATCTTCACGTTCTTTTGGTCCGATATACCGATATACAACTAACCTCGTTTTCCGAACCTTTCCTCTCCATGGTGTTTTTGTCACTGTGTTATCAAAAAAAAGGCCATCACTTTTAGTGATACTATCTAAATGATATTCCATAATATCTAGCCATTTTTTTGTAAATTCAGTGCCCTGAGCGTGAGGTCTAGGATATTGTTTTAATAAAGAGATATAATCTTGTAAATTATCTTCATCTTGACAAAAATATTGTATAACCCATGGGTTCATATCTCGTTCATCAAAAGAGTCCTCAATACTATTTGTTACAATATCACTTATTGCACGAAGTTTAGATGTTGGTTTTGCTTCAGTGCCGTAAGGTGTAATTTCAAAAACAGCACCTACAGATCGACCATCTTCTAATAAAATTGAATTATGCTCTTCATCAAACTCAATCCACGGTAAATAATCAATAATTGATTTTTTGCCATTATTGGCATAAAGAAAGTTTTTTTTATGACTATGAGTCAAATTTCCTTTGCGTTTCGGTCTTTTCTCTTGAACTTTTTTTTGTGAAACTTTTTTCTTACCAAATAACTTCATTAGTAATTCTCCACCCTCTCACCTGGCATTGCATATTGCACTTCCGCATAAAATGGAAGTACGGTTGAATAACCGGGAACTGGAACTTTTCCGTCACTCAAATGAGGATAGACATACATGACTAAATCGGGATTTGGTAATCGTTGAAAAAGATTATTAATTTCTTGTTCTGCTGTTCGTGTATGCGTTACCACTTCAACATTTTGCGTTAAATTATCAACTTCTCTCCTAAGTTGAAGTCGATTATCAAACAATTGAGAAGCTCCCCCTCCCGATTTTTTATTGTAAATATCACTCATCGTCTCACTACTATGTGGAAACATTTTTTCTTTTGAAGTACTACAACCAGATAATAAAAATAGAGCTGTGCCAAAAGTTAATAAAAATATTGTTATTTTTCGTTTCTGTTTCATTAATCAAGCCCTCCCATTTTTTTAGTATTCATCTCATAATCAACAAGTCTGCCCTCAAATAAATAATCAATTTGCAGCTCCTTGCTAATGTGAATGGCAATTTCTTTACCTGGAGGGACATAAACAGCATCAAAAGTTTGACCGTAACGTTTATTTAACCAATCAATTGTCTGATTAATTCCGCCACTCAGCCCCTTACCTAAAACATATTGGCCGTTATTTCCTGTCACTGCATTGGTAACATTTGAGCCATCTGTTACAACAGTAGTATTTTGTTGTGCCATTGCATCTGCAGCAGCAGCTGCTGTACCTAGACCTATTACAGTTGATAAATATTGGCTCGCATTAGATTTGATTTCTCCCGAAACACAGGGAATACCGTATTCGTCAGATAACCACCCAATACTTTCATCTTTGCTATTTTTTGATGAATCGGGGATCGTTATAATTCGCCCATCATCAAAAACAAATGTAATTGATTTAACGTTGCCTCTTACACAAGATAGAACGTAATCACCAGAGGCTGTCCCAGAAACAATCGCCCCCTCAATATGTGGTAATTCAATTCCATTTGAGATTAAATTATCTCGACCAATAACAGCTTTAAACGGGTACGGATCAGATACAACACCATCAATGGGAACTCGACCTAGCAATGATGTCATTGAAACAGAGCCTGTTAACGTTGAATTGGCGGGTACTGTATAAAATGGTTGACGATCTTTTTCATTTTTTCGTTCACCAATAGGCTGATTGATACTCTCTTTATGGTCTTTTAGTTTTGAACGAATAGGATCGCTACCAAAGCTAGTCGGAAACTGAAATCCCGTCGTATTTTTACCTTTATTGCTACTAACAATTTGGTCAGCTGGATTAATCCATTGAATTTCATCATCATTAGTCATATCAACTTTACTACTTGTTTGCCCTCTCCCAATTGGAATTGAAACTGGTTTGGAATCAGCTGTTTCACTAGATATAGGGGATCTTGAAGCTAATTGATTAAGCTTATCTGTTAGAATTGAAACTTTTTTTTCTAGCTCAGTAGGCTCATTAGATTTTGAATCATTTGATGGTGGCTCTATCTTATACTGTGGTACTCTTGTCTTTTTCAAATTTTCATTTTCGGATTTTAACTTTTTCAGTTCACTTACTATATCCGCTTGATCCTTTTTTAGAGTCTTAACTAGCGTCACTAACGTCTGAACGGTATCTTTTTCCGTATCACCCGTAATGCCGAGCACAGATAAATCTTCTTCATTTAAATCAGCTATTTCAACTATTTCATCACTTGATGAAGATTCATTTTTTTTATTTTTATTTGCAATGACTACAATAAAAATTCCAACTAATATTACTCCACCAACGATAAGAGGTAACAGCTTATTTCCTTTAATTGTCGCCATATTATTCCTCTCTTAACTCAGGTAAAAATGCATTGATTACTTTACCTTTAGTAACAATATAAAGCATTGTTGTATCTGTCGGATCACCATTAGGGCCTAATGTGTTGTGTTGAAATGTTGCAGAATAAAAGTTGCCTTGTAACAATCTTGCATCTAAATTGACATGATTTTTACTCTGATTAACTAATTTAATTGCGACAACTTCATAATTTTTTAAACGCCACACTGATTTTGGCTCAGCACTGATAGGAAGCTGTGGTACCAGCCTAGTTAATAATGGGGGTAATGACATAGAAATTTGTTTAATACCAGGTACTTTTTCAATTGCACGCAATGGAGCATAATAATTTTGTGCAGCATATCTAGTAAGCAAAACGGGAGTTGGTAATACCTGCTCAGTATAATTTTCTTCTGCTTTTTTTAAATTAGCTTCACTTTCATTATCGGTCGTGATTTTAATTGTTTCTAATTTCTTTTTGGATGGTCCATTTCCCGTCAGATCAACTAAAATAATTTCACCTGTTTCAAGATCTTTTAGCATTAATCGAGTTTCAGTAAATGGCGCATTGCTTTTTAAATATATAACACCTCCTAGACTTTGTACTCGAAGCTTATCTTGTAATGATCCAGGTAATCCGACTGATATATTTCTTTCTAAAATCACCATTCTTTCATCATTTTGATTAATAGTAATTTTAATAGGTGTTCTGTCCCATGTAATTAATTCAACAGCAATAGCATTATTGATTGACGATACAAAAATAAATAATGTTATGATTAGTTGAGAAAGTTTTATAATCATCTTATTATTCATTGTGTTCTCCTGTAGACGAAGTGAGTCTTAACGGTTGACTTGCATAGCAATTAAGCTTTAAACCCCAGGGATTTTCTTCTGGATTTGTATCACTCTTAACAACACTAATCGGATAACGAACCAGCGCTCGTTTAACCGCTTCCCCTTTGTAATATTCATCAATGTATAAATCGAATGTCACAATCCATGCTTTATCTGATAAAATTTTTACTCGATGCTCAAGTTGATTTGTTTCGTAATTTTTAATTCCTGAATTAATGCCCCTGCCATCTATTTCAGCAATGTTTCGAGCCCGTTCTCTTAGTTCACCACCCTGCCTTCTTTCCTCATATTCATTCAATAACTGTGATTTACATTGAGGTGTCAAAAACGGAGTAAGCGTATTGATGTTACGTTTATAATCAACTTCACCATTCGTTGGCCAGTTATGTAGTTGCTGAAAAATATAAAATGCAAATCCATAAATGTTACTTGGATCTATATCTGACCAAAGCCTAGTACTACCTGAACGAGTATCAGGAGGAATATGAATAGTCAAATGTTTAGGCGCTGACCGCCAGCCCCAGGTTATGGCTAAAATAATTACAAGCAATACAATAATCACAAATCTCAGTGATTGGATGTGTTTATCTCGCCCTGTAAGTGCGTGTAAATATTTCATTTGTTTTTTACCTTATTGTTTTTTCGTCTAACGATAAATTCTTGATCATTAAAAATTAGATTATTTCCATTGAATCCTTTTTTAGCAAAAAACAAATCAATAGACCGTGCAAACCAGGTTTCTGGTTTACCTCGCTTTAATTTAGTAATCTTATTTCCACCAAAAAAAAGGGTTGGCAATGGCATGAAAACGATCGCTGAGGGAATTAACACCCAGCGACCAAATAAGATAAATAAGATAATTCCGAACAAACCACCAATAATTGCACCAACCCCTACCATCAACGATATTTCACGGACTGTCATGCCCTTATAGACTACAGGCATACGGTTGAGACGGTCAGGAAGCATATCAATGTCATTCTCTTTCATCTTATTTACCTTTCTATTAATCTTGCAGTGTTTCAGCCGCCAATGTTGCAAGCCAAATACAAGCGACAACTAATACAATACCTATAACAACTAAAGTGCCTAGCTTTGCCCAAGACCCTTTCCCTTCACCGATATTGTTATACTCAACGATGATATTTTTTGCTGCAACAATAAAAACACCGCCAACGATAATCAATCCGCCAAAAACGAAGCCGTCATATATATATGCTTGCATATTTGCTAAAAATCCGCTTTTTTTCCCTTGTGTGGGATCATCTATTTTCGGCATTTTTGCCAACGCATTTTGTCCCCATAAAGCTAAAGACAGTAATATTAGGTTTATAGACATCTTATTATTTTTTACTTGAAATAATTTTTTTGTATTTTTGAACATGAATTTTTTCTCCTTAAACATTTTTATCGAAAATAAATAAAAGATCCCAGTATTAATAAAAACACAACAGCCCGAATAATGATTGACGGCAAATCATCAACTTTGATACTTTCATCACCGACCCCCTTCAAAAGACATAAAATAATGATAGCAATTAAAAATAGCCCTACAGCAAAACATATCGCACCGAAAAAATTAAATGAGTCATCCATTGTAAATGTTGCACCATCTTTAAAAGCCTTATAAGTTTTTTCGCTGATATCATTCATTTTGATATTCACCTTCAATCACTGGAAAGTTAAGCGTACGAGGTTGAGATCTTGTCGGGGATATGTAGCTTTCGATACCGTGCATAACATGATCAATATCATTTTGTATTGCTTTATAATTAAAATGATAACGTTCTGATTGCTCGGTTCCTGAAACAATCTCGCTTTTTAGTAACGATTGCTTAACTTGTTTAAGTTGTTTTAACACTAATGCGAGTTCTTCTTTTTCATTTGCGACACTCAAATTAGAGCTTAACAATAAAGATAAACCAACTATTGAAAGAATTATGTTAGGATGCTTTCGCATATTTTTTCTCCAGTTTTAAACTGGATTTCTACTATAATGATTAATATGCGAAAAACATCAATTAAATCTTTTTTGATTTTTTAAAAAAAATTGGCTTACAAATATTTCTTAAATGAACCAAATGTAATACTAATACTGAGACCAAATAAAAAGGCCATGGGAATGAAAACGGCATTTGGATGGATTGTAAAAGGAACTGATAAATAGATAAGCCATGATAAAATTAACAAAGGCTTTATCCATGCTTTAGAATGATAATATAGAAAACTTGATTCACGACCTGCTCCAAATCGCCGAATGTCTCGCCGAACCAAACCGTCTACACAACCAACAATAGCAGCAAGAATAAAAATCGGTATTGAAAGAGTCAAAATAACTAAGCGAACCAAAAAAACCAATATAATATTAATAATGGCTTTTACATAAACGCCAACCGAATTAATATATTTATAAACAGTCGAGCTTTCATCGTTCACAGTTCCATCTACTATTTCAATCAATCCCGTTTTAACAGCAATGAATTGATATGTATTGGTAATAATATTTTCAGCAAAAACTACAGGCTCAGACAAAATAAAGCTATTGACAAAGTCTTGTTCAAGATAACTAAACTCAACATTGAGCATTTCTTCGCTATGACTATCACCGAGTTCAGTCCAAAAAAACGTTATGCCAATACATTCAATAACAATGCTTATAAGAAGTGAAAAAAAAAGTGTAGAAACTATAGATGAAATAAATCCCTTTTTTTTGGGCTTATTTGAATTTGAATCAGATTCAACATTGGCCATTATTCATCTTTCTCCTCTTGTAAAGTATGTAAAAAAGCTTTTTCATCATCATCAATGTCCAATGCTAGATGAACTGGTAATTCATTTTCCTCAGGACAATCTGAATCATTATCTATTTCAGGCTTTTCCCATACTGAATTTGAATTTACCCACCATTGTTCACCTGTTGAATAACTTTTTGCCATCTCTTTAGAAAGTGTATTAATGGAATCAGGCATCATAATATCTTGCTCTTGAGACGGAAGAGGCATGCGAACTTTATATAAAACACCACCGTTAGTCAGGACAAACGCTTGTCCTCTTGGTAACTGTATTAGTTCCGATGGCTCAAGTAATGGCATTGATTCAGTACTAATTCTGTCCTGTGTACTCGATGTGAAATCCGTTTTTGTATCAGGACTCGGTGTATCGCTTGCACCTGATACCACCGTATTTTTGTAGATATCAACTTTAGGAAGTTGTGATGTAATAAGTTCTGCTGTTTTGGTTTCACGAACACGTAACATAATTATATTATTGAAATTACCTTGCACTTGCCCTGCTTTTGCGGCACTCCCCACTTTGACTTCGATATCTGAAATCGTTTGTGTGTATGCAGTAACATTTATTCCTGCCCCTCTAGCCTTATTTACAAGAGGAATAAACTCATCACCCATGATTTCATTCACTTCATCAGTATGTAAACACACATTGATTTTAGATCTATTTTCTCCTGGTAATCCGTCGTCAACACCATATTTATAGATATACCCAGCTATTGATACAAGATCTGCTAGCATTGAGTTTCCAACGGCAGCACCAACTACAGCATCAGACAAAGCATCAAGCCCAATATAAACAATACCCTTTTTTCGAATGACTTGTTCCCAATCGAAAATTGGTCGTTCATCATTGATATCCAAGTAGTCTGGAGCTAATAATTGTGCTGTTTTTCCTGTTGTTAACTTCTCTAAAAATGGCATTAGTGAGGCAACAATTTTATCAAAATACGTTTTATCGTATTGAATAGCTGAACGTAAACCTTCCAGAACATCATCACGTATTTTTTTAGCAGCAATATAATCATAAAGAGCAACGACAAGCTTGTCTCTTCCCCTCATTGCTAATGAAACATTCTTGTCATTAACTTTTGTTGCCATTTCACTAATAGTGATCCAAGCTTTTGGATCGTGTTTATCAAAATAGTGCTGAGCATATTCTAAAAATAAGGTATCCATATTGTTTGTATAACGATTGATTTGAATGTAATCTGGACGACGACCCAGTTCAATTAACGCCTTAGTAACGATATTAACAAATCGCCATGCAAACTCTTTAAATGCTGCGGAATTGCCTTCTCCCGCCAGTGGAGCTGAAACACGCTGCGCAACTTCAGTAATTCGACTAAAACGACCGATAGCATTATATCTAGCTGAAATTTCAGGGTAACCCAAATGAAATATGTAAAATTCGTCTTGTCTACCATTCCGTTTAGCTTCTGCATACATTCTTTTTAATAAGTCGGCATCCCCTTTAGGATCAATGACAATAACAGGATCACCTCTAGCTATATCCTGTGTAACAAGAACTTCTAACAATCTTGTTTTTCCAACACCTGTTGTTCCCAATACTAACGTATGACCGCCCCTATCCACAAATGGCATCATAATATCGACCTCATTAATTTCGACACCGTGTAAGAATGGGTTTCCGCCTACTGGTGGTAATGGTTTTACTGGATTAAACCAACGATTTGAACTAGTACACTTTGCTATAAGGCTTCTTTCATGTTTTTGTTCCCAGTGTCTCGCAGCCCGATATATAGCTGATGGTTGAACAAAACGCTTATATTCTTCTCTACGACACAAAATAATTCGTTGTAAATGTTTTTGCTCCCATTTAAACCCTCTTCCTAGAAAAAGAAATTTTTGGCTAACAGGAATTTGTTCGCTTGTCAGTGAATAGAATGGTAAACGTTTTATATTTCTTTTATAACGAATAATGGTAATACCTTGTTTGGCTCTGTAAATGCCAAACAATAAAAAAGCACCTGCAACACCAATATTAACAGAAGTTGACAACGCTACAGCCCACGGAGCAACAAGACAAATAAATGCACAACTTATTGATGTTACAGCACTATACAGCTCAGAAGCGGGTCTAAATATGGCCTCAATATTGTGCTCATTACTCATGATGTTATTCCCATAATCATTGTTCAATACTTTTCGCAGTAACTAGAGCGGGATATGATGTTATTTGAAACTTCTCTGCGAGTTCATCGCCAGACATGGCATATATAGGAATATTAGTAAGAGATTTTAATGTTTTAATCTGATTGACATTGTCTATGTTTACAGCAACGGCAACAATACCATTTATTGTCTCTAAATCATTATTTCGAGCTTTCAACCATTCAATAGAAAGTTCATCAGCGCCTATGATGATAAAAGGTTGCAATGTCGGATAATCAATTGAATATGATTCAAAAATACCTGGAGAAAGTTTTTCACTATGCACTGGTAAATAGGTTCCCTCATCAATTTTCATGTTTTCAGGGGCTAAAAATTGCTGTTGTTGCTCACTATATTCATCTTGAGGATCTAACATTTCATAATACACTCCCATCGAATTCCCGCCGTAATCACTGACAACATTCAAATCAGCTATTGCAGAATGAGCTGTTATAGAGATAATAAAAATTAATGCTCTTTTGTTTATAATCATTACAAATCACCCAATTCAATTTGTCTCCATTTGCCACCCTGATTTTGTACTAAAATTGGCAAGGTATTTTTTCCGATTTGTTCCCATTCACCACTATTGTGATTTAATGTGATTTTGCCACTTTTTACTTTATCAATTGGAAGATGATTTAGACTAGCCCACCTTTGGACAGCTAGATCATCATGTTTGGTATTCAGCAAATAAATATCCATTTCTTTATGTGTTTTTAATGCTTTACCTAATAATGTTTCACTTCTTACATTATCATTAATATCAATAAATAAAATCATTCTGTCCCCCTCATAATTTAGAGGTGCTACAAAATTAGGATTATCATCCAACTCAACAGGTAATACGTTTGTATAAAGTTGTTTAAACATACGATTATAAATCCGTTGAAATTCAAGTTCTTTAGTCGTACGTTCAAATTCTTTTTTTGCAAGAAGTGTTGCGTAATGTTCTCGTTCTTCTTGAGTTTCAGATTCAACCCCAAGGGTAGTTAGAGGATCAAGATTAGGAGACCAATAACGCCGTCCGCCTTCATTAATAAGTTTTTCATATTTTTGCCATTCTGTAACTGTCAATCCCCAATAAGATGCTTTCTCTTTAATTCTTTCTTCTTGTGTATTCCGAGATTCTTCATCAGATTTTTCAACCGATTTTGTGGAATCAAGATCCTTTGAAACTAGTTGAGAATTAGCTAATAAATCCCAAGACATAAAACTTAATAGCAATAACAAACATATTTGTTTTTTTAGTATCATATTTACTCCTTATCTATTGTTAGAGTATAAGTTTGTTGCTTACTATTTATTAATTTCACAGAGTTTTTATCAATTTTTGCAACTTTCCAAAAATCATCTATAAACTCACCTTCATTTACAAATTTCAACGCAGATAGTGATGTCGCATTTTTAGGTAGGAATACAGCAACTAATTCACCAGCTCTAAATTCAATGCTAGATAATTGATATTTAAAATTTATTGCCGTTGCAGTTTTAGCCTTTATAATATTACTTCTTGTTGTATTGGTTGACTTGCTATTGTTATTTGATAGCATTACTGTAATTTTTTGTATAATCTGATCTTTAAATTGTTGGAAAGATGCCACAACGCCATCTAATGATTCTTGTTGCATTTTTTGAACATTCTTAACTGCTTCTAACTCAACTTCAATATTTGCTATAGCTGTTTCAAAATTATCTAATTTACTATCGAGATTTTTATCATTTAGAATTAGTTGTAATGACGTTATGTCCTGTTGACTTCGTGCAGAGCGTGTATTTAAATTATCATAATCAACATTGATTTTTTTCTGTTCCAACTGAATTTCATCTAATTTTTTTTCCAATGTGTTAATACTATTTATACTTACATTATTCGTGTTTATTTTATCTTCCAGTTCTTTATAGTTATTAGATGCTTGATTCATGTTAAGGAGAGATAAATGCAATGCTATTGCTACTAATATAAACAAGATTACAAATACACCACATATTAAAACGACCATTTTTTTAGTTATTGCAATGGGTTGGTTTATATTTAATTTATTTATTAGCGTATCCTTCATTTTTTGCCTCCTTTTGTTTCAACATTTTTTAGTTCTTTTGTTTCTATCATTTGAGGAGGTGCTTGATAAGTTTCAAATTGAGGTTCCTGTTTAACTGAGGAAATAGGTTGTTGTTTTCGAGAATATCCTTTTTTTAGATGAAAACAGATTTCTCGTTCAACGTCATTAACATCTAAATTCCAAGCAGGGCCAGCCATAACATGTAGTGCATCATTTAATAAAATTGGCCCCATTTTATATTGAACTTTAGGTAAAGTGCTTTCATAAAGAACATTGATATCTGAGTTAGTGCAAAGAGAATAACCTGATTGTTTTAAAGCATATTCCATTCCATCTTTAACTGTTAAATTTAAATTTTTAGGTAGTGAAATATTAATAATTTGATCTAAAACATATTTATGAATTGGATCATCTAGTTCAACAATGGTATATCGATCTGTCTGCAAAACTGGTGTAGGTTTAGATTCTATTTTAGACTTAGAACTAATAGTTTTAGAGTTATTTGTACATGCTGTTAATACAAATATTGGAAGCAATGCTAACATAGAGATAGCGATTTTCATTGTATTTACCTTTAGATTAATATAGAAAGTAAAAAGGTAAAATGCAATGATGACTGAGTAAACAAATAAATCAATGCTGAGTACAACAAAAAACCCATTTATCAAAATTATCAAAATGGGCTTTTGTTTCCAAGTATATATGTAATTAATATAATTAGAGTTAAAGACAACTCAATAAAAAGTGATAAAATGCACTCTCCCCTCAAAAATCATGCAATTTCATACACATTCTCGATTCGCTATTTAGTTAGCTGAGATGAACCGAATAAACAAGCCTGCTTTAAACAGTCTTATCAGGCACGCGTTAACGCACTAAGGGCTACTGATTTTTTACCATTCAGTTTGGTGTTGTTATTAGTCGTTATAGAACAAACAAGGTAAATACCACTGTTTTTCTTGCTACAATTTACAATGGTATTTACCCTGAGTTCGGACAAAGACAGGAAAGACAGGAACAAGAACCACCTTGCTCCTTGTTGTATATTATTTCAAAATTGATGTGAATTGAATCAGCTCTGATACACATACAGCTCTATCCAACCGTATGTATAGTTGTAACTTACACAGAGTTGTTACAAGCAGCCATAAATTATGGACTTGGGACATTTCAGATTAATAAGGGTTAAAAATTAATCCAAAATAAATTAGTGATTTTATGACCGCAAAACCACAAAAGCGGAGTGAAGTTTGATTCTGTCATAATTCGTTTAATTTTACAATATAGAATCTAATTAAGTATGTTTTTATTCTAGTAATAATCACTATATTCACACTGTCTTCTCAAAAACAGGATTACCTTTCTTGTCCCCAAAACAAGTAAATTTGCATCCATCTTTGTAACGAGAGCAACCAAACCAAATATATTTACCTTTTTGGTTTTTACCTTCTCTTTTAATAAGTGCACCACTTTGACATTCAGGGCAATCGTATGATTTTGTTTTTGAGACTTTTGGGGATGTGATATTCTTAGGTAACTCGGCTCCTTTATACGTTTGAATTAGTTGATTAATAAAAATATACTGTTTACGCATAAACTCGCTTTGTTGCTGTTGACCTGTTGCAATATTTTCTAATTCTTGCTCCCACAGGGCTGTCATACCTGGATCTTTTAATACATCAGGTAGGCTATCTATCAGTGCATATGCAATATTTGTGGCCAGAATAATTTTCTTTTTTCGTTCAATGTAATTACGTTTTTCTAATGTTTCTACAATTCCTGCTCTTGTTGCTTCTGTACCAATCCCTGAAGTTTCTTTTAACATTTTTTTTAATTGAGGGTTTTCTACATATTTGGCAATTTGTTTCATTGCATCAAGCAGACTACCGTCATCGAAATGTGTCGGTGGCTTAGTTTGTAACGATCTAAAGTCAACTTTAGAAATAGTACAAATATCATTGTTAGATAAAAGTGGAAGTTTTTGTTTATCATCAACATCTTCAGCATTTTCAATGTTGTCTCTTGTAAATAATACTTTCCATCCCAGCTCAACTAACACTGTACCTTTTGCTTGAAATTTCTGTTCAGCACTAATTAAATTAACTACTGTTTTATCTACTTCATTATGCACCATAAAATTAGCTAAATAGTTTCGTCGAATCAAATCATAGACTTTTAATTCATCTGCACTAAGTTGTGACAATTCTATAGTCTTTGATGTCGGGATGATGCCATGGTGTGCGGTTACTTTTTTATCATTCCAAAGTCGAGATTTATAAGCTAAATTAATCTGTGGCATAAATTTTGCCATTTCAGGATCATTTTTCATAATAACAGAAATTATGGTTTCGGCTTCATCAAACATTGATTCAGGCAAATATCCGCAATCAGTTCTTGGGTAAGTTGTAATTTTATGTGTTTCATAAAGTGATTGAGCAATATTAAGTACTTGAGGCATAGACATACCGTACTTTTTAGAGCACGCTTTCTGCAAGTCACTTAAACTAAATGCTAAAGGAGGAGAGAATTTAACCCGTTCAGTGTTAACATCAATAACTTTTGCTTCTCTTGAATGCTGTAGCTTTTGTGCTATTTGTCTTGCAAAAGATTCATTAAGACATCGTCCCGCTTCGTCTATATTTTCTTCTGGAATCCAAGTGGCATTAAATGTCTGGGATGTCTTAGATAACTGAATATTTACAGAAAAATAAGGTTTGGGTATGAAATTTTTAATTTCTCTATCTCTATCGACAATTAGCTTTAGGACGGGTGTCTGAACACGACCCACAGATAAAACGCCGTAACCCAAATCTCTACCTAGTAAAGTAAATAGTCTTGTACTATTGAAACCGACCAACCAATCAGCTTTTGCTCGAGCTTGGGCTGCTAAATATAACGGATAAGTTTCACTAGCTGCCTTAAGACTAGCAAGGGCTTTTTTTATTGATGTATCATCAAGTGCTGAAAACCATAATCTTTTAGTTTCACCTTTCCAGTTAAAACGCTCTAACAGAGACCACGCAATAGCTTCACCTTCTCGGTCGGGGTCTGTTGCGATAATAATGACGTTAGCTTTTTTTACTAACCCTTGAACCACTTTGAATTGTTTTGACGTTTTTTGAGCAACATTATAAACCCACTTTTCAGGTAAAATAGGCAAATCGTCTATGCTCCACTTCTTAAATTTTTCGTCATAAACATGTGGTTCTGCTAGTTCCAGCAAATGACCGACACACCATGTAATACATATTTTTCCATCGGAGCTACGATAAAAACCGTTATCATTAACTGTAGCTCCAATATGTTTCTGGATATCTTTAGCTTGACTAGGTTTTTCACAAATAAATAATTTCATTAACATTCATTCTCTTATTGTTTTTGATAACTGAATATTAATTAATTGAAATAAATATGGGATAGTTAAATCAATATTGCTAAATGGAATATTGATTTAATAATAAAAAACATATACAGCATAATTATAATTAAAGTTCAATAAACAATTATTGGAGTAAATAATGATAGATATGGCTATTCCCGTTAATCATTCATTTTTAGATTATAAAAACCACGAAACGCTAATATTTAACATGTCAAACGGCAAATTCAATTTTTGTATTGGACTTTTTAATATTATCTATTTTGCACAACTAGCAATGCAACTCGGATATATTCCTAAAGACGATAAATGGACTAATACGTTAAATGAATATTATAAAAATGATGACTGTTACAATGCTCATAAAAAAATTTGTATGAAAAACCCTGCTATTATTACAAACTGCATTTGTGACAATTGCGATAATCCTATTTTATTTAAAGTTAAAGATACCAAACATGAGTTTCAAATCGGGCTTTTTACTATTCTTAATTGCTTAAAAATCGCAGAGCAAAACAACTATATACCTCAAATAAACGTCCAATTTTGGATATTAGTAGAAAATCGCTACCACTTATCCAATAAATTTTAAATTAGTAAATTTTGCAACAAACATCACCTATATTAAATTTATCTTATAAGTATAGGTGATATCAATTCATTTGCCTGTTCTATACAATAATCACTAAAAGAATTTTTATGCCATTTATCCAGATTTATCAAATTACTAAAATGAACATGATTCATTTCGATAGTTTTTCGGTAAATTTCTTGTGGTTCACGAAATTCACTATTTGAAACTCGATAAGTAATGACTAAATCGATAGACTCTTTTTTATTATTAGCACTAAGCGGAATATGATTTGTAAAATAGAAATTTAATTCTGTAAAAATTTTACTAGAAAAAATGAAATATCCTTCTTCCATTTTTATAAATTTATTAGTCTTTTCTAGAATTGTGTCCTTTAATGTACTGTCAATTATTTTTTTACCGAATAAAGAATGGTTTTTAGCCATATAAGCAAATATCCAAGGGATATTAAGAATTGTAGCTCCGCAATAAAGATACCCTTCAAAGTTAATATAATTTTGTAACATATTAGTAAGTAAATTCTTGCCTATGTGAAAACCAATATCTTTTTGGATAAGATAAATAATTCGATCTAAATGTTGGCCCAAGATTGTTAATATTTTTCTGGATGTTTCATCTAGCTTTGATTTTCTATCAGAAGATTTATAGCGTTTGTTAGCGTTATGGGCTGCAAATGGACATTGTTTATAATTATCTGGATTAAAATAACCTAATTGTACAATGTTATTATTAGCTCCACTAACTGGTTTGTGATAATGCTTTCCATAAGGTTTCAATAATTTATCTGAGCTGTGATATAGATTTATAATTTGTATAGGATTATCACAAGCAGGACAAATAGCAAAATAGCAAGCTTCACCTTTGTCATTTTGTTGAACGAAAGGAAATTTACTTTGTGTATCTTTTTCATATTGATTCCGTTCAATGACATGAAATATTGTACTATTAGGCAAAACTTTATATAAGTGCATATTATCTTCTACCTTTCTACATACTTATAATTTATTATTATTAATTTTTTTAAATTATTCAATATATCATTTTATTTTCTGATTTATTCAGTTATAAATATGAATAAAATTTCAAACCAAAATACGAAAAATTTTCGTATTTTTAAATTAGAGAATGACGATATGAACGGATATGAATTAAAAATTTGGAGGAGAGGTTTCGGTTGGTGTCAAGAGATTGCAGCAGAACAATTAAACGTGACAACAAGAACATATCAAAATTACGAAAAATCAGAGTCAGTTCCCCACATAGTCATATTAGCAACTCAAGCATTATCATTAAAAATGAGATACAACGAAATGCAAAATAAACCTAAAAAAGAAATATTAAGAATTTTAAAAATAACCCTCGAAAAATAGATAGCCTAACTACTTTTAGCTAGATTATCTATTTAATATTTATAAAGTAAACTCTAGAATGGGATATCGTCATCAAAGTCCATTGGTGGCTCCTCAGGCATAGCTGTAGCTTGTTCTGTAGTTGGTGCATTTTGCGTTGTTGATTGTGGCACTGGTGCAGATGAAGAGTTGTTAGCACTTTGTCCCCAATTTTGTGAACCATCCCGTGAACCTAGCATTTGTAAAGTACCGCCAATTGGGTTGACTACAACTTCAGTTGTGTAACGATCTTGTCCTGACTGATCTTGCCATTTTCGAGTTTGTAATTGCCCTTCAATATAAATTTGGGAACCTTTTTTTAAGTATTCGCCAGCAATTTCAGCTAATTTACCAAATACAACAATACGATGCCATTCAGTGCGATCACGGGTTTCATTCGTTTGTTTATCCTTCCATGTTTCTGATGTTGCAACACTAAAATTAGCAACAGCATTACCATTCGGCATATAACGAACCTCAGGATCTTGCCCCAGATTGCCAACTAAAATTACCTTGTTTATTCCTCTTGCCATTCTTTTGCTCCTATATTATTACACATATTAGCTTACTGTAACCCCCCGTTACAGTAAACAGTAGTTTGACTACTTAGCTAGCTGTTACCCCCCGTAACAGTAAATTAACTACTAACTAATTTTAAGCATAGTCAAACATTTGAAACCAAGCCTCAGTCAATTAAATATAATTTATCGACTCATATTATTTAGTTGGTATGTTAAGCTCATCAAACTTGGGCAACATTTCATTAATTAAGTGTCTGATTCGAATACATACTCGCATTTGAAAATTTAACGTTAAGCGATCAATTTCTAGTTGTCGGATAAAATTTTTATCCTCATGACTCAAATTGTTTTGTTCCAATGCATCTAATATCAATCGTTTTCCCTCAATCTCAGTACGACTAGTTTTACCGTTCACAATAACTATTTTCTTATACTTCCAACTTAAATATACTGAACCATTTGATAAGCGTCTTTTTTTCAAATAAAAAGGTAAATACTTAATGGGTAATTTATCTCTTGTGTCATTGATGAGTCTTTCTGCAATGTTTTCTAATCTAAAAATGTACGATTCAATTTCTTGTAAAATAGCTTCATATTCCCCCTTACCTTTAAAAGGCTTTAAAAGGCCTTTTAGGGATAGATGTTGTATTGCAAATTGATAATCTGCTGAAGAGAGTGTATTTGCATATTCATCTTTATAAAACTCATTCATTAGCTCACCTTATTATGTTAATTAGTTATTGATACTGTTCGGTCTCGCATTTTATCTGCATTTAGTATTTCTTCTGGTACAATCCCTAATTGCTCAATAGCTTTAGTTGCTAACGGGGTATTATCGACAAAATCTTTTCGTGTTACACCAGTGCGTTTATATTTAGTAATATAAGTAATTAACGAACGTAATTCATGAGCAATCATATTCTGCCTATCTGATGCATCACTATTTTTGATTAATGAAATATGTTTAGCTAGCTGAACTTTTCGGACAAATAAATCAAATTTACACAGTAAAAATACTAATTGATAACCACTTGGCACATTAATAAATAGGTTCAGATCAACGGGTTTAACTGATGTCGCATCACTTATTTTAAAACCTGGCGGGACTGATTTAAGTATTTCATCAATACGATAATTCTCAACATCTAATAATTTTTCAATTTTAGTAATATGCTCATAGAATTTAGTCAATCTGATATCTGCGTAGGGATCATCAAGACGTGTTGCTATTTCAATGACTTTTAAATAAGCAATAGCCCTTGTCATACTTTGAATTTGATGCTTATCATCAGTTTTTTTTCTGCCATACCAGATTTGAATTGCTGGAACAGTATGAAGCTCTATTTTAATATCACTTCGTAAAACACCGACTTGATTGTTTTCAGTTTCCATCGGAATACTCCTATTTAAATAAAATTTAAAATTAACAGTAATTGGACTACTCAGCTAGCTGTTACCCCCCGTAACAGTAATTAGACTACTCAGCTAGCTGTTGCCCCCCGTAACAGTAATTAGACTACTCAGCTAGCTGTTGCCCCCCGTAACAGTAATTAGACTACTCAGCTAGCTGTAA
>NZ_JBIDFE010000019.1:0-44421 GCF_046635605.1 Gilliamella sp. BG3 | reverse complement strand
GTTGAGTTGGTCTGTTACCACATATGGTGGTAGTGGTGATATAACAGCAACGGTGAATTGGGTTTACTCAAACACGCGGGTAACATTGAGTGGTCCTAGGGCTGATAGTAGTCAGATAAGTTCAAGTAGTCCAGGTTCATTAGCACGTCCAGTTTTGCCACAGACCTTCGAGTTGGTGGGTAGGGATAGTAGTGGTAATGAGGTTCGTTATGGATTTGTGTTAAGGCAGTGGTTCGTCCATCGGGAATATAAACATGATAGCGCTCTTAATCAAACCACATGGTGTAATAGTTTGGGTTATCGAATGCCACGGGTAAGAGATTTAACCAATTCAAACTATAATAATTTAGGTGCAACACCTAGTTCATCAGGTAATTCTTACATG
Organism: Gilliamella sp. BG3; assembly: GCF_046635605.1. NCBI lineage: Bacteria > Pseudomonadati > Pseudomonadota > Gammaproteobacteria > Orbales > Orbaceae > Gilliamella > Gilliamella sp. BG3. The sequence goes on along the minus strand of NZ_JBIDFE010000019.1, from coordinate 44,036 downwards.
CGTCACATAGGCGCTGGCTTTTTCACGGAGTGGGGCCGCATGTACAACTACACTGATGCGGGCTTCGTCGACGGCTACTACTGGGCGAGCGGTAGCAACCGGTTCGATGTCAGCTCGCAATACGGCAACGTCATCAGCCCCAGCCCTAGCGTCAGCGGTTACGCTGTTTGCACCGCACCTTAGTTTTTAGCGTTTAGTTCTTAATCCTTAGGGCGCGGAAGGGGGTTACGGTGCTTGAGAGGATAATATAACAAAGAATCAAGCCCCCGCGTAAGTTGGGGCGCTGAGCAGGCAAAGTCCGTGAGCCTTGCGCCTTAATGACTGAAAGTCAAAACAATGCTTCGACCGATACAATTTTCAAGCTTGCGCTTTTGCTATTAACTGACTGTTATTAACAAGCTGTTATTAATAGCTATTATCAAATAACAAAAGCGCTTTTATTAAAAAGCCAAATTCAATGTAATAAAAAACTAGCCTATAAGTGTTTGATTTTATTTAAAAATACAAATAAAAACTTCAATAAAATCAATAGTCTACCTGAACGATTTTAGAGCAAAACACACTTATAGCACCACAATGCTAATATGCTTGCCTTATCAGAGCGCCAAAATATACCGATAACCAAGTAAAGCTAGCACGTCAAACTGGGCTGTTGGGTGTGTTTGTGTTTTAGATGTTATTAGCAATATTAATCATTCCGCAAAAGCCAATATGTCCTAAAGCTAATACCCTATTTTAATTATAAAATTCACCTATCTATAAAACCGAATCGTTTTCATCTTTACATTTCTTTACAAAAAAGTCCGCCAAAAAACTAGCCAACCATTTTTTAAATGGTTATACTTTTATCGCTATAGGAAAATAAGCTTATTAAATAAGCGAATAATTATAAAAATCTAAATAAAACAAAATATTACTTGACAGGTGAACCATAATGCATTATCATTTTAGACACCAGACACCAGACACCAGCACTGGCAAACCTATGTCTTGAATTTATCAAATAATCCTATTCAATGCGTTCTTGCACGAAACTTATTTGTATCTTCCAAATTATCTCTCAACATATTATCGAAATTGTTCCAAAAAAGCTCATTGGTGCTGGGGCTGTTATTATTGTCATCTTCATGGAATTTACAGGCATTAACTAGTAAAAGTGGTCGTGTAAATAATCATCGTAGTGATGCAATAATTTTATCTTCGACGGTGCTTATTGACTATGTAAGACCGAATCTAATGAAAGCTGACAGCCAGTTACCTGCAAGCCCAGTTGATATATGGAATCCTCATAAGGGCTTTTTAGTTCAATCAATTGATCCTGAATCATACAATCTAAATTTCCCGACCACAGGTGCACATAATTTATATTTTGATTTACTCATAACAGGAATAGATGTAAATGAATTGACATGGTTACCCGTCACACATGAGGGAATTACTGCAACAGTGACAAATGTTGTAGCTAATGATAGGTGGATTCCTGATGAAGACAAGGGAAAAGTTTTTCCCCGTGTTAAGCTAACAGGTCCAGTGGCAGGAAATCAATGGGATAATCCGAATCCTAGCCGAATTACTGTACCAAAGTTACCGCAGAAGTTTGAGTTAGTGGGTAAAGATAGTGATGGTAATGAGGTAGTAAGATATGGGTTTGAGTTGAGGCAGTGGTTCGTCAATCGAGGAGATAGAAGAGATACCGCTTCTAACCAAACTACATGGTGTAGCAGTTTGGGTTATCGTATGCCACAGATAAAAGATTTGACTAACGCTGTCTGTGTGGATCATAATCCTTATTCTTCTGATCCTTCCTATTCTAAGTGCAAAAATGCAGTAACTATTGATGCTAAGCTGTCGTCAGGTAATCGGTTTTATCAACGACGAATAGGAGCAGGATTTTTCACAGAGTGGGGAATGATAGACACATTCTTTATCCCCGATGCGGGTTTTGTAGGTTCTGCTTATTTGACCAGTATCCCTTGTTCGGAGGAAAAAAATGGCTTCTTAGCAGTACACATGGGGGGGGGGGACCTAGGTATGTGTGGCAAGGATGACGACGTGGCAACCTTGCGTGATCATGTTATTTGCAGTACACCTTAGCTGTTTATCTCTCCATTTTTGAGTTGCAGAGGGGCTGAAGCAGACAACGTATGTGCGCTTTTGTTATTAAGCAGCGGTTATTAAATAACAAAAGCGCTTTTTTTAATCCAAAATCGGTGTAATAAAAAATAGTCAGTCTATAAATGTTTGATTTATTTAAAAACATTAAACATAAGCTTCAATAAAATTAATGGTTTATCTGAACAATTTTGGTGATTTTAAAGTTTTGACTATGTGGTAATAAATTAACTTATTTTTTACTATGAAAATCTATTTTATAACAATCAGATAACTATCAATTTATACAAATCTTAATTTGAATAGATTTAAATAATTCGTAATTCTTTTAGTGATAATTTTATAAACGCATAAAAAATAGGCGCAAAAATTAAACCAATGACACCAAAAAGAGTTTCTAAAAATAGCATCGCAATTAGTAATTCACAGATACCAGCATGGATTTTTGTGCCGACAATTTTAGCATTAAGTACATATTCCATTTTATGGATTAAAATTAAATAAACAATAATTATTATTGAAACAGAAAATGATACGGTAAATGCGACAAAAAAGATTATTGTATTGACAATCAGGTTTCCAATAATTGGAATTAGACCAAAAATAAATGTTGCTAGCACTAAACTTTTACTAAATGGCAAATGAATACCAAACACGGGCAGAATAATAAATAGTAAAATCGCCGTCATTACGGTATTAAATAATGCAATCACAACTTGAGAGATAGCTACATATTGGAAAACCACAACTAATCGGTTTAGGCTGGTTTTCAAGGCTTTAGTCAATGGTCTTTGTGTAATTTGATTATGATCAGCGTTGCGTTGATTTTCTTTATAACCCAGAATTAATCCAATGATCATTCCTACAATTAATATAATTAAATCATGAAACACTTTTTTAATAATAGATTGTAGATAAAACACATGATCTTTAAGGTAAATCATTATAGTTGATTTAACTTCATCTAGATCATCAGGTAAATAATGGGTAATACTTGTTGGTAGACTGCTGATTACATTGTTGACCAGTAATTTCAAATTTGTTAATGTTTCGGTTGGATGCTTGGCCATATCAACAAACCAAGCAAATAAATACCAAAAGCCACCAATAAAAATGCCAATAATTAAAGTGGTAAGTACCAATACCGAAATTAATTTTGACCTATGGCTAAAACGTAGCATTTTTTGTGATAAAAAATCATCTAATTTTTGTGTTAACGTATAGGTTAATAAGCCTGCAATTACTGCAGGCATTAAATGCACTTGCATTAAGATAATGAAACTAACCGAAAATAGCACAAGGCAAAACAGCCCTAATTTTTGATTGTTATTAAGTAACATTATTGATTTATTTCCTTTAATAATTAATGCGATATATTAAAACTATGAGTATATGAAGTAAAAATAGATGAAATTATAACAGATGGTTAGTTATTCATCCGCTTATTATTACTAGCTAAACAAAGTCAGTCTTAACAAATATTTTTTATAGTGATAAAAATATGGGAATGCAGTCTGTCATATAAACGCTAAGGTATAAAACTATTTAAAATAATCTTATACCTTTAAAGTGAGGTTGTTTAACAACCTCTTTTATATTTTGGAAATGACTAAGGCAATGCTATTTAATTACATAAAAATTAACATCGCGAGTACTTCGGAGGGCATCAACAAATTGCCTTAATTCTTTACGGTAACTTTGCTCAGGATCGTTTTCTTTTGTGCATTTGTCTACAGAAGAATAGCTTTTCGCCATTGCATCATTTGAGGCTAAATTATTGTATGGTTTTGTAAAATCACTACCTTTTAATGTCATAAGATGATTCCAATCATTTAACAGGCCTTCCATATATTGGCGACCTTCTTCGCATTTTATGTTATTTAAGTCAATCTTAGGAATAACATATTGGCTTATCTCGCTGAACTTTTTAGGCTGGTAAGGAAAACTAATGTCTTCTTGTTCATCTTCTTTTATAAGCTCAATAAAGTCGCTTTCACGATATAATTTTCTAAAACGTTCTTGATAAGATTGGTTTTTCTTTAATCTTAGGTCTTGGGTTATTTCTTCTGGGAAAGCCTGATCATAAGAATAATTCCAATGATAATCACTCCTTTCAATCAATATATCATTAATTAATTTTGCTGGCATTTCTATTTCTTGCTCTTTACCATCAATAATGGCTGGGATTTTATTGATTTCTCTGTTTTGTTTTAAGATCTTTTCGTATTCCTCATCACTAATTTCAGAGGTTGAATAGATGACTGTATATAAATAATAGTTGCTTTGAGTTGGGTTAATAAAACCTGATTCTCCAAATTGAGCCGGTTTTACGACAAAATTGAAGTCGTCATTATTATACGATAAGGTATGTTTGCCGTATTCAAATGTATAATTAACACCTGATTTGGCAGGGATAGTTAGTTCTTTACCATCGATAGTGACTTTTATTTCGTTAGCAGTAGGATTGTCAATCCAACGGTCGATAGAGCTAGGTTCAGAACAGCCAACAAGTGTTAGGCCAAAAGCTAGTAGTAAACTGTATTTTATTTTCTTCATCATAAAATTTATTATAAATATTAAGAAAAGACTATGATGCTATCATATTATGAATAAATTTGTAGTGGTTTTAAGTTTTTATATGAATTTTTTTTACTATTAACCAAGCTGGCTAAGTGTAGGTTGTCAGGAAATTTGCTTTAATTCCCTAAATTTGATGTGGTGATTGTAGCTATTTTGATCACTAAAAGCCCAAACGCCCGAAGCCACCGCATAAAATCCACGCTATTACTAGTAAAAAATTTGTTATTAAAGTTGTTGATTTTTTTGTGGTTTTTATTTATAGGCTTTTTAATTAAAAACAAAAAAGGCTACTAAGTAGTCTCTATTTGTCAAAGTAACACTCAATACTATTTAATTACATAAAAGTTTGCATTGCGAGTATTTTGGATAGCATCAGTAAATTGTCTTAATGCTTTGCTATAAGTTTGCTCTGGATCGTTTTCTTTTGTACACAGGCTTTCTGTTTCGTAGTCTTTATCTATTGCATCTTCTGATACTAACTCATTGTATGGTTTTGTGAAATCACTACCTTTTAAGGTAAGAAGATGATTCCAATCATTTAAAAGACCTTCTAGATATTGGCGACCTTCTTTACACTTTATGCTATTTAAATCAATATCAGGAATAACATATTGTTCTATTTCGCTGAATTTTTTAGGACGATAATGGAAACTAACTTCTTTCCAATTAATATTTTCTTTTAAAAAATCAATAAAATCACTTTCACGATATATTTTTCTAAGTCGTTCGTAATGTGGTTGGCTTTTATCTGATTTTTGGGTGACTTTTTCAGGAAATGGCTCATCATAAGAATAATTCCAATAATTATCAATTTTTTCGATAAATACATCGTTGATTAATTTTAGGGGAAGCTCAACTTCCATTTCATCACCGTCAATAATGACTTCAATATTATTGAACTCTTTGTCTTTTTTTAGAATTTTTTCATATTCTCCTTCACCCAAATCAGATTCTGAATAAATGAGAGTGTGTATAAAATAGTTGCTTTGTGTTGGGTTAATAAAGCCTGATTCTGAAAAATATTGAGCTGGTTTTGCAACAAAATTGAAGTCTTCATTGTTATACGATAAGGTATGTTTGCCATATTTAAAGGTATAATTAATACCTGATTTTGCTGGAATGGTTAGCTCATTTCCATCAATAGTGACTTTGATTTCGTTATTGGTAGGGTTGTCAATCCAACGCTCAATAGAGCTAGGCTCAAAACAACCAACAAGTGTTAGGCTACAGGCTAGTAGTAAACTGTATTTTATTTTCTTCACTATAAAATTTATTATAAATATTAAAAAGGAATATGATGCTATCATATTGTAGGTAAATTTGTGGTAATTTTAGGTTTTTATATGAATTTTTTTTACTATTAACCCGTAAATAGTGAGGATGTATGAAATTAATCGTCGATAATATGAGTTGTCAACACTGTGTTAAAGCAATAACAAAAGCAATTAATGATATTGATCCAAATGCAAAAGTGACCGTTGATTTAACCAAACACGAGGTTGATATCGAAAATAGTTCTATTTCGCAAGAAGCTGCGATTACTGCTGTTAATGAGGCTGGTTATGAGTTTGTTAGGATTGTGTAATAACTACATCTATATTTGACGGCACTAGGCTATTTTGAAGCATCTTTTCTATTTTAATTTGTTGAAATTTCAAATTAAAACAGAACTAATAAAACTTTGTTTAAGGTATTGGCATATTTTGGGGAATGCTAGAATGCTTTTATCTGTTTATTAATAGGCTATTGTTATAAGGATATATTATGAAAGGTAAAATATTGAGTGTTACTGTGGCTATTATGGCTTGGTGTGGTGCAGTTTTTTTTGTTAATGCTTATCAGATTGATTGTCCACAAAAATTTAATATTAAAGAAGAAGTTGTAAATATGCCTGATGGGTGGGAAGTTTCTAATGATATAAATAGTAAGGAGGCATCCTTTTTTAGTATGATTGTTTATCACGATAAGCCTTCTAGAATGGCGGCTTTAAAACCAGCAAAAGGAACGGTTGACGGTAAGAAACATGAGTTAATATGGGAAGTTAATTATAAGACAGATGTTGAACCTTATTATGTTAGTTGTTCTTATAATGGAACTAGAGTTGAGTTGATAAAACAAATTGATTTATCAATGAAAAGTTGTTGGGCTGATTATTTTGAAGACGAGCAAGGAAAGCGAGGAACGCTCAGTTGTAGTACGAGTGAAGCAAAAGATCTGCATTAGTTGCGTATGGGATTTGTTGTTATATGCAATAGTTAGTAACGTAAATCCCATTAATATTTTGAACAATTACCACCAGCGGTAAAAATGATGCGTTGGTCCAATTCCTTTCCCTATATTTAAATCATCGGCATGGCTAATTGCGCCTTGTAGATAATTTTTTGCTTGGGCGACTGCTTCTTCTAAATTATTTTTAGGTAATAATGCTGCAATAGCTGCTGATAATGTGCACCCCGTTCCGTGAGTATTTTTAGTTTGGATGCGTGGAAAGGTCATTCTTATTATATTATTGTGTGTGATCAAATAATCAGGGCTTTCATTGCTAGGCAAATGTCCTCCTTTCATTAATACCGCTTTACAGCCTAACTTGAGTAATTCACGCCCTTGCTTTTGCATTTCATCTTCGGTTTTAGCTTCATCACAATCGAGTAGCGCTGCTGCTTCTGGTAGATTGGGAGTAATAATTGTGGCTAAGGGTAATAAAAGCTCACGAATAGCTGTTACGGCATCAGACTTTAAAAGGGGATGTCCACCTTTAGCAACCATTACAGTATCTAACACGATAGTAGGAATAGGGTTTGTTTTAAGAAGGTGGTGAACGGTTGCAACTATTTCTTTATTCATTAGCATACCCATTTTTACGCTATTAATTTGAATATCTTGATAAAGTGTATTAAATTGGGCTTCAATAAATTCGGGCGATATAGCTAATACCGCATCAACCCCTTGCGTGCTTTGTGCCGTTAGGGCAGTGATAACTGACATACCATATGCACCAAGTGCAGAAAAAGTTTTTAGATCGGCTTGAATACCTGCACCACCGCTAGGATCAGATCCTGCAATGGTTAATGCAATTGTTGTCATGATCGTATTTCCTATTTAGCTTGTTTGATTTTGTTGATAAGCGATAATGTTGCTTGTTGAATATCTTTTTTGCCACAAATAGCCGAAACTACAGCAACGCCGTCAATGCCCGTTTGAATAATATTAGTTATATTGTTTTCATCAATACCACCAATGGCAACAGCTGGGCACTGTTTTAGTTTGACTAATTCAGTTAATTGTTCTGTTCCTATTGCTACCGTTGCATTTTTTTTGGTTATGGTTGGGAAGATAGGCCCTATGCCAATATAATTAACCTGCTGCCAAGGAACTGCTTTAAGTTGTTGTTGGTTAGTTACCGAAAGACCTAACCATTTATCTTTGCCGATAAGTTGTCGAGCTACATCAACAGGCAAATCACTTTGTCCAATATGGACACCATCGGCATCAACCGCTAAAGCAATATCTACATGATCATTTATAAATAGTGGAACAGAGGTGTCGCTTAATGCTTCTTTCAATGCTAAGGCAGCGTAGTACCAATCTTTACCGCTAAATTCATGTTCAGATCTTAACTGTATTGCAGTCACACCATTTGAAACAGCAATTTTTGTGGTGTTTATCATGCCATTAATGCCACCGCATAATAATGGATCAAGGACTAAATAGAGGGTTAAATCCAGTTGTTTTTTCATCTGATTTCCTTATTAAAGCGATGGGTTAAATGTTGAGAGTTGATCTAATAGTGATATCGAGAAAGTTCCTAATCCTTGTTGTTTATTAGCTAGCTCACCAGCTTTTTTCATCATAAAACATGCACAGGCAGTGGCTGATAATGGGTCAGGAGAATTAGCTATGAAAGCCGCTACCATTGCAGATAATGAACATCCTGTACCTGTTACTTTTGTTAAAGCAATATCACCTCCAGCTATACTATATGTGCTGTTTCCGTTAGTTATGTAGTCAACATCGCCCGTCATTGCGACAATAGTTTGATATTTTTGCGCAAGCTCTTGGGCAGCGTTTAAAGCTGATTGAGTTGTGTCTTGACCGTCGGGTCCTTTTGAGAAAGATTTTTGACCATTTAGTGCTAATATTTCTGAAGCATTACCTCGTATTACTGCGGGATTAAATGATAATAATTGATGTGCAATTTCAGTTCGATAATTAAGTGCTGCTCCTACAGCAACAGGATCGAGTACCCATGGGGTTTGTGTTTGCTGTGCCTTGGCGGCCGCTAATAGCATACTTTGGGCTGTGTTGCTGTGAATAGTGCCAATATTAATCAGTAAGCTATCGGCAATATTGACAAATTCAGCAACTTCTTGTTCGGCAATTACCATTGCTGGTGATGCACCAATAGCAAGTAGTACATTGGCGGTAAAGTTTTGGACTACATCATTAGTAATGCAATGTACTAGTGGGCGGTGTTGTTTTATATAATTGATAAAAGGAGCGGTTTGGGTAATTTGGAATGATTTGGCTGCTGACATATTTCTTCCTTTCTTACTGATTTATTAATTTATAAATGTCGGGAAGAATTTGCCAATTTAAGGCTTTTATGGCTTAGACTTCCCTACGCTGGTATAATCCAGATCAGGTTCAACGGGTGAAATCTCAGTTTTTTGTTTAGACAAAAAACACCCCGAGTCAAAATGATTTTTTTATTATGAACTGATTATCTGTTTTTAACAAGCTATTGTAATAATCTTTCAATATCAGTAATTGCTTTTCTATCTGGTAAGAAGATGATTAGATGATCATTGTCTTCAATGGTTAAATCAGTATTAACGATAATAACATCTTCTCCACGCACTATAGCTCCAATGGTTGCACCCGATGGGAGTTTTAGGCCATTAATATTTTTGCCAACCAGTCTTGATGTTTCACCATTACCATTGGCAATAATTTCGACAATTTCGGATTCTCCTTGTCTTAATGAAACAACTTTAACAACCCCAGTTTGTCTAACATGGCTTAATAGCTCAGATATTGTGGCGTGTTGTGGGGAAATCGCAATATCAATCACACTATCATTAATTAGTTCAAGGTAGGCTTGGCGTTGAATTAATACAATTACTTTTTTCGCTCCCATTCTTTTGGCTAACATGGAGGACATGATGTTGGATTCATCATCACTGGTAACAGCGATAAATAGATCAGTAAGTTCAACTTGTTCTTGTGAGAGCAATTCTTGATCCGATGATTCCCCATGTAATACTGTTGTATTAACAAGTTGCTCGGCAATTAATTCTGCTCGTTCGGCATTTCGCTCAATTAATTTGACTTGATAGTTATTTTCTAAACGTTTTGCTAGAGCGACAGCGACACCACCACCGCCACTGATAATTATTCGTTTATATGGTTTTTCTAACCTTTGTAACTCACTGGTCACCGCTTTGATATTAACGGGGGGAGTTATAAAGTAGACCATATCGCCCGCTTCTATAAGTGTTGAACCAAGCGGTCGGATAAAACGGTTTTTACGGTAAATAGCTACTACTCGAGCTTCAACATGTGGTAAATGTTCTTTGAGTTCTGATAATTCACTACCTACTAAAGCACCGCCATAATAAGCGGTAACGGCAACCAAACAGACACGATTGTCGTAAAAAGATGCAAATTGTAGCGAACCAGGATATTGTACTAATTGACTAATATGGTTGGTGATAAGGTTTTCTGGAGCAATGATATGATTGATATTAATACAATCTTTATTGAAAAGAGGGTAGTTTTCGTTATTGTATTCAGGTGATCTAATGCGTGCAACTTTTTGTGGAATATTGAACATGACATGCCCAATTTGGCAGGCCATCATGTTGACTTCATCAGAGTTAGTTACAGCAACAAGCATATCAGCTGATTCAGCACCAGCACTTTCTAAAACTTGTGGGTATGATGATTTTCCGCAAATCACCTGTAAATCAAAACGTTCTTGTAGTGATTGTAATTTATCATAATTTTCATCAATCACCGTGACATCATTTTGTTTTTCAGTAACAAGATATTCAGCAAGCGCACTACCTGTTTGTCCTGCACCAAGAATAATAATCTTCATAACTAACCTGTATATTTAAATGGCTTTAATTGTTACCCATTTTCCTTGTATATTAAAGCCATTGCATACTGTTTTATTTTTAGTAACAATCAGTTATTAATTTTTCAATTATACAAAACCGATTGCATCATAAACTTTTTTCAAAGTTGGTGCGGCTTTTGAGCGTGCTTTTTCTGCCCCTTCTTGCATTATTGAAATTAGATAACTTTCATCATCTCGATACTGATGATACTTCGCTTGAAGTGTAGTTAGCATATCAATGACTTGTGTTGCTACTTCGGTTTTAAGGTGGCCATACATTTTGCCTTCGAACTCTTTTTCAAGTTCGCTGATAGGCTTACCTGTCACGCCAGTTAAAATGTCAAGTAGGTTTGAAACACCAGCTTTATTTTTTAGATCGTAACGTACCACAGGTGGCTCATCTGAATCGGTCATTGCACGTTTTATTTTTTTCTCGATATCTTTTGGATTTTCGAGTAAACCAATTACGTTATTGCGATTTTCGTCTGATTTAGACATTTTTTTAGTGGGTTCTTGTAGTGACATGACGCGAGCACCCACTTTCGAAATAAAGGGCTCAGGAATAGTAAATATGTCACCGTAAAGCGCATTAAATCGCATAGCAATGTCGCGTGATAGTTCAAGATGTTGTTTTTGGTCGTCACCTACTGGTACTAAGTTTGCTTGATAGAGCAAAATATCCGCAGCCATCAGTACTGGGTAATCAAACAATCCCGCATTGATGTTTTCAGAATGACGAGATGATTTATCTTTAAATTGAGTCATACGGCTAAGTTCACCAAAGTAGGTGTAACAGTTTAATGCCCAGCCGAGTTCTGCATGCGCAGGCACTTGTGATTGTACAAAAATGGTACTTTTTTGCGGATCAATACCACAAGCTAAATATAGAGCGAGTGTGTCTAATGTGGCTTTACGTAATTTGTTCGGATCTTGGCGTACGGTAATTGCATGTTGATTGACGATACAATAAATGCAATCATATTCGCCTTGCAGAGCCACCCAATTTTTTAAAGCACCTAAGTAGTTGCCAAGTGTTAGTTCTCCTGATGGCTGAGCGCCACTAAATACAATCGGTTTGCTCATAATTTATTCCTAATCTATGCTAATTATTTTTTTGCCTTAGCTTTTGGCTGAGGTAATAATGTTAATATGTCTTTAAAATCGTCAAATAAGAAATCAGGGTTGCTAGTGGCAATCGATATGCCATAGTTATAACCATAGCTTAATGCAACAGTTGGGCAGTTAGCATTTTGGGCTGCAGTAATATCATTTTTTGAATCACCAACAAAAAGTAACTGATCACAGAATAATCCAAATTTAGCCATTACTTGGTATAAAGGGGCTGGGTGTGGTTTTAATTTGATCACATCCCCTCCACCAAGCACTAATGAAAAGTACTCTTTTATACCTAAAGAAGTCAGCAAAGCAGGCAAAAACTGTGCCGGTTTATTGGTTACTAATGCTAGTGGATAATTATTATCGTGAAGTACTTTTAAGGTCTCTTTAACATTGGGAAATAGTTTTGTTTCTGCATCGATGACTTTATCATAGTGTTGATTAAATAGATCTTTAGCTTTGGCAAATAGTTCTGTTGATGGATCGACTTCAATTACTTTGAATACTCGTTCTAGCATAATATCAATACCATTGCCTACAAAGTTTTTGATTTTCTCGTTGCTGATTGTAGGTAGATTCAAGTCTGCTAACATATTTTGTGTTGCTAATGCTAGTCCTGGTACGCTGTCAACTAATGTACCATCTAAATCAAAAGCTACTGCTTGAATATTTTCTAGTTTATTCATGTTCAACTCCTGCTAACTCTTTACGCATGGCGTCAATAACTGTTTTATAATCGGGTTGGCTAAATATAGCTGAACCAGCAACAAACATATCGGCACCAGCTCTAGCTATTTCGGCAATATTGTCAATTTTTACACCGCCATCAATTTCTAAACGAATATTGCGTCCAGATTCAATAATGCGCTGTTTAGCTTGTTGTAATTTCTTAATTGTTGAAGGTATAAAAGATTGACCTCCAAAACCTGGGTTAACACTCATTAATAAAATAATATCAATTTTATCCATGACGTAATCTAAATAATCAAGCGGTGTAGCTGGATTAAATACAATACCAGCTGTGCAGCCATGATCTTTAATTAACTGTAATGAACGATCCAAATGGACAGTAGCTTCCGGATGAATAGATATATTGGTTGCCCCAGCTTTGGCAAATGAGGTAATTATCTCTTCAACAGGTGATACCATCAAATGCACATCAATGGGAGCCTTAATACCATAGTTTCGTAAAGCTTTACAAAACATTGCTCCCATTGTGAGATTAGGTACAAAATGGTTGTCCATGACATCAAAATGTATTACATCAGCTCCTGCATCTAGCACTTTTTGTGTATCTTCACCAAGGCGAGCGAAATCAGCTGATAATATTGATGGAGCAATAATGTATTCTTTCATAACTTACCTCTAATAACTCGCTTTATATTTAGCTATCTAAGACTTTTTGTATAATGCTAGAATCTCGTCAATTTTTTTTCTTCCTTTACCGGCACAGCTAATTGATCGTCTCATTTCTGTTCGATAAAGTTCGCTTGCATTGTTATAAAGGTTCATTGTGTAATCAGTATAATGATTAGACACAAGCACGGGTATGTTTTTTTTATACGCCATAGTTTCAGCTAATTCTGACAAGTTTTTGTGCTCTTCAAATCCAAATATATTTGAGTAATAAGCCGTAAATCCAGCTGATTCATTTGGGGGTATATAGGGGGGATCACAATAAATTACTGAATTTTTTGCCGCTTTCTTCATTACTTCGTGGTAAGGTGCGCAAAAAAATTGTGCTCTTTGAGCTTTTTCTGCAAAAAAGTAAAGTTCTTTTTCAGGAAAATAAATTGTCTTATAGCGTCCAAATGGTACGTTAAATAGTCCATTGTTGTTATAACGACATAAGCCGTTATAACAATGTCGATTTAAATAGACAAATAAAAGCGATCTGATGTACTGATCTTTACTTCCATTGAATACATCACGCAGTTGATAAAACGCATCTGGGTGATTGTTTTGAGCAACAAATAGTAATCTAAGGTCACGGATAAATTGATCTGGACTTGATTTTAATAATGTAAATAATGAAATTAAGTCATGGTTGATATCCGCTAAGATATAACTTTTATAGTTAGTATTTAAAAAAACAGAACCAGCTCCAACAAAAGGTTCTATTAGCTGATCGCCCTCTGGTAGATACCGTTTAATTGTGTCCACAAGCTCATATTTTCCTCCAGCCCATTTTAAAAAGGCTCGTTGCTTCTTCAACGGATACTCCTATTTGTCGTTGATCGGATAAATAAACGATATCCTTGGTTATTTTGCTACTTTTTCTTTATTAATCATTGCACCAGATTTAACCCATGGTTTGTCTTTCTGTAGTGCATTTGGCAAAGACTTGATTGCTTTATGTGCCTCATCTACTGATGAATAGTTGCCTTTTATTAAAATAAACATTGAACCAGATTTATGTTTGGTTTCATAAATATGGTAATCTGTTATATCGTTTTGTTTTACAAATTTTTTTAGACCTTCAAGTGATTTAGAGGCACTAAGCTGAACGACATAATGATCATTTTCTATCTTAATATTTTTCCCTAAATCATTATTTTCAGTTTTACGATTAACAGAGTTAGATGTGTTTTTTTTCGTATTATTTTTATTTGATTTAACCCTACCATTAGATGTTGCCGCAGAATGATGATTTGCTTTAGAATCTCCATTTGAGTCATTTATTGATAGGTTTAAGCCATTACTTGTATCTGAAAAGGATTCAAGTTGCTGTTGTTGTGTATTAAATTTATTTAATGTACTGTTTGATGTATCTGTCACCAGTTCATTACTTTTAGGTTGATTTCCACCAATTCCAACACTATTTTGTTCATCAGTGATTGTATTATTGTTTTCTTCTGTTGAAGCCACTCCATTAACCACAGGTGGTGTTAATGGTGTTCCTTCTTTTTTACGAGAAGAATTAAAAATAATCAAACCAAGCAATAAAAGAATAATAATTGCTGAACCAAAAATAATTAATTTTTTCTTTGGAAGATCTTGAAGAAAACTAAGTAATCTGAATGAATGCGCAGAATCCTTATTGGGTTGTTCTGATATATAACGGTCATCTTTATCTACACGCATACTTACTCCTTAACCTATCAAAAGATTTATTACTTAATGATTAGCTATTATTTCTAAAATACACGACTTAAATTTGCTCTATTTTATCAATAATATAATTAGCAACACCTTTGGCGCTTTGTTCATCGGTTTTAATTGTAATATCAGCAATCTCTTCGTAAAGTGGTTCGCGCTCTCCAGCTAGCTCTTCGTAAAGCTCACGTGGTGTGTTGCTTCCTTGTAGTAATGGGCGGCGTTTATCTTTTTGTGTTCTTGCCATCTGTTTTTCAATGGTTGTTTCAAGATAGACAACGATTCCTCGAGCGGATAATCTATTTCGTGTCTCTTTAGATAAGACTGAACCCCCACCAGTTGCAAGAACTACACCTTGTTTTTCAGTCAATTCGTTAATGACTTTTTCTTCTCTGGCTCGGAATCCCTCTTCTCCTTCTAGGTCAAAAATCCATGCAATATCGGCTCCAGTACGTTTTTCAATCTCTTGATCTGAGTCAAAAAAATCCATGCCTAACTGTTGTGCAATTTGTCGGCCTATAGTGCTTTTTCCTGCCCCCATTGGGCCAATTAGAAAGATATTTCGCTTTTCTGCCATTGTTGTTTCATCATCTGTTAATTTTGGTTAAAATATACAACACAATGTCAACTTGCTTTGATTTATATGATCATTCGCTTTATCATTGTGTAACTTTTCTTGGATCTCCGTCTAACGACAAAAATTTAGGTCGGTAATTATCTCAATAGATAGTACCTTTTGGCAATAGGTATTTACCAATACTTTTAGCTAATACCAGCTTGATGCAAATCATGGATGTTTAAAACCCCTACTAATTCATTGTTGTTATTAACAACCGGAGCGGCAGTAATATTATGATCAGTAAATAATTTTAGTGCTTCGACAGCCTTCCAACTTTCAGGAATGCGATGTCCCAAGCTGGTCATAACGTCCATAATGTTATCTTGTAATGTACCATTTTTTAATAATAAGCGACGTAAATCACCATCGGTAAATACACCAACTATTTTATTATTATCTTGGCAGATTGCAACTAGCCCTACTCCTGTACGGCTTAATTCTAGCATGGCATCAAATACGGTTGCAGTTTGTGGTATTTTAGGAATACGATCACCTGTTCGCATTACATCTTTGACATGATTGAGTAATTTAGCCCCTAAACTACCTGCAGGGTGGGAGCGTGCAAAATCTTCTTCTTTAAAGCCTCGTGCTCGCATTACTGCAATTGCTAGCGCATCCCCCATTAATAATGTATTAGTTGAACTAGAGGTTGGCGCAAGTCCCATAGGACAAGCTTCCTTTTCAATTGAAATATCAAGAATTGCTTGGGCTGATTTAGCAAGTGGTGAATCCAACCCTCCAGTGATAGCAATAACAGGCACCTGCATTTCGGTAAGAATAGGTAAAATTAAATTAAATTCCTTAGCTCGACCCGAGTATGAAATTAATATAGCTACGTCGTTTTGAGTTATCATTCCTAAGTCGCCATGCAGGGCTTCCGATGGATGCATAAAAAAAGCAGGACTTCCTGTACTAGCTAACGAAGCGGCAATCTTTTTCCCTATATGCCCTGATTTTCCAATACCCGAAACAACGACTTTACCTTTGGCGGTTAAAATAAGTTTGCATGCGTTAACAAAATCTTTGCCTAATCTATCTGGTAATTTTTTTGCTTCGTATATCTCCAATTCAAGAAGCTCTCGACCATATTGTAATAATTTATCCATTTAATTAGCCTATTGAATAAAACGTGTTATCAGTGCATTTATAATCGGAAATTAAGGACAAGGCGATTATAAAAGATGAACAGGTTTTAGTTTAACAATTAATGTTTAAATATTCAAAAAAGTATGCATTTTAGACTTAATATTTACTAATTACTTTTTAATAATCTAAAAACCTAGGGCAACTTTAATTCCTAGTGTAATTAAAATGCCTCCTAATAATTTATCAATTATAAATTGAATTTTAAAGTAACGTCGTTGTACACTTTGCCTTTGAAAAATAAAGACGACAAAAGGCCACCAAAAAACACCTTCAATCCAAATAATAAACGCAACGATTAGCTTATCAAGTGTTGATGATTCTGCATTAAGCACTTGAGTAAAGGTAGCTAAAAAAAATAACGTTGCTTTAGGATTAAGTAAATTACATAAAAAACCTTGCATAAAGGCTGATTTTTCTGAAATTGGCTGCATGAGTTGTGGCTTACCAATATAGGTGGTATTTGGTTTTTGAGCGAGCAGTGCCTTTATGCCAAGCCATATTAAGTAAGTGGCACCCGCATAGCGTAAGGCGTTATAAAGAAGTGGAGTTGTGGTGATAAGTACTGCAATACCCGCAATACAATAGCTCATATGAACTAAGATGGCGATGATGACGCCTAGACAAGTGAGCAATGCTATCTTGCGGTTATAGCTTAAGCTATTTTTTAACACCAAAAAGAAATCAGGCCCAGGTGAGATCATACCTAAAAAGCTAATTGTAGAGACAAAAATTAATGTATCAAACGTCATTTTTCGTGCCTATTTAAATACTTGTGCTGAATTATTGAGCGTTGCAATATTAGATTTATTTTGTTCAATAAACTGTTTTTTATCAAAATTAGGTTCAGTTAAATAGTCAGTCAAAAATTTAGCGTTAGTTTTGACTTGGGCTCCATTTAAAATTAAACGAGGTAAGTCAATCTGATAAATAGTTTGATCAGTGTTTTTTTGTAGATCTTGCGTATGTGCATTTGTTAATAAATAAAGTTTGCGTTCTTTTTCTGAAAGACGATTGATTGTTGGTGTGCCTGCTCCCATCATTAAATGATCTGGAAAAATATAAAATACAGTATCTTCTAATACACCTTCTTCTTTTAGATGTTGGATAAAAATTCCCAAATTATGATCTAGTGAAGCAGCAACGAAAGACATATTATCTGATTTTGGTGAAATAACCGATTTCATTCTTTCATCATCAAAACCATTTGGTGCATGAGTTGAAACAGTTGAAATAAATAAAGCAAAAGGTTTTTTTGTTTTGCGCATTTCAGTAATTTGTTTTTGCGCTACATCAAAAATGTCTTTGTCATACAGCCCAAAAGGTGCTGGTGGATATTGGCCGACATAGTTTTTTTCAGAAATGACTTGCATACCAAACAGTTCTGCAGTGTGACCAATACCAGCAAAATCAGGGCTAGCCATTACATAACGGGTTTGATAACCCGCTTGATTAAGTATATCGCCTAGGCTAACTAGATTGGTTTTGTCTGCGCGCATTAGTGGTGATGTTGTGTAGCCACCAATTAGAAAGGGCATGCCGGTCATATAAGTGTACATCGATGCGGTAGTCCATGAGCTTCCTGGACTCATGGGCATATTAGCAAAAAAGGTATAATCTTGGCGAAGTTTTTGTAAATTAGGGGTAATATCCTCAAAATCGAAAAAGCCTTGTTCAAATGATTCTAAAGATAAAACAATAATATTTTTACCTTGATAGCTAACAAGCTGATCTTTATTGGTATAGTGAGTCATATTAAGTGATTGTAACGCCTGCTCAAATGGCTCACGAGGTGCGCTTGTAACTTGATAGATTTCGTATAAGCGACTGAATGGACCATTATTGTAACTGATGGATACTATTGCCACAAAGGCTAGTAACAGACGAAATACTAAATGACATTTACGTTTGCATAAATCTGCGAGTTTTGATAGCAAAAAAATAAGGGAAAAAAAGACAACGATAACTAAGACTGCTTGTAATTTAAAAATAAATAGCCCTTCGATTATGTCATTAATGTTTAAATTTACATAAAACTGATAATCAATAAAGCCACCACTAAAATAGATAGAAGTTAGCTCCATTACAATAAAGATCGTTAGTAAAGTTATGGTTAGCATTTGCCATTTTGTCTGTTTAAAGAGTGAGGCAAAAACAATTGTAATAATAAAAAGTGGCAAAACAATTAATGTCGATAATGGCATAAGATATTGTTACTCAATATATTCAAAAATCAATTTTGCCTAAGTATATACTTAATGGATAAAAAAATAAAAATATCGGTTGATAATGTTTGATTTGTGGTTTTGAAATTCGAAATTGGGTATGTATTGTATGAATAATAATTATAGCGCCATAGTACCTTAAATGATAATTGTTATTATTTGAGGTTGATAATTAATTCTATTCGCAATAAGATATTGATGAAATTATTGCGATAATGTCCGAGGTTGCTATGCCGTGGTTTATACGGAAAATAGTTGTTATTTTATTTGTATCTTTGTTTTCACACTCTTTTTGTTATGCCGATATTGCATTACCTACCCCTCAAACTAAAGATGGAATGAGTCTATTTGAAAGTCTAAAAAAACGATCTTCAACTCCTGGGGGGGGCTTTCCTACTGGTAAAATTTCTGATGACGAACTTTCGACAGTACTTTGGGCTGCAAGTGGTTTAAATCGTGGTAAAACAGGGTGGACGGTGCCGATGGTTAAGGGTAAATCTCCTTATGTGAGAATCTACCTCGCCAGTGAAAAGGGTACTTTTTTATATGAGTGGGAAGGTCATTATTTAAAAGAAATTAATAATAAAGATATTCGTGCTGATATTGGTTTGCAAAGTTTTACAAGGCGAGCAGCCTATTCATTGATTTTTGTGTCGGATGCTAGTGCATTAACCGATATAAATCCAGAACAAATCGCTAACTTTAATTACACGGCCGTTGGTGCAATGAGTCAAAACGCTTATTTAGTTGCGTCGGCACTAAAATTAAGCGCTCGTTATATTCACTCCATTAAACCAGAAGTTATTAGCCAAGAGCTACAATTACCAGAAGGCAGTAAACCACTAGGTATGCTTTTAATAGGAAAATAAAAGGTAAAGTTAAGATATGAAACGATTTTTAATACTTGCTTTGCTTCTTATTGGAAGTTTAATGGCTTTGGCCCCATCATCTTATGCTGCCGAAAAAAAATACGAAAGTTGGAATGCTATTGTTGACGAAATGGATACCATCTTAAATGACGCTTATGATATCTATTTTATAAAAGATGTTGAGCGTGCTAAAGCTCGAGTTAATAATGCCTATTTTGGCTTTTATGAAAAGCATGGGGTTGAGCGTGCGGTTATGTCTTATATTTCGGGTAAACGAGGAACCGATACCGAATATCAATTTGCCAAAATTAAACGTTTAATGAACGATGGTGCGTCGAATAAAGTTGTTAGAAATGAAATTGATACTATTTTAAAAATGTTACATGAAGATGCTAACGAACTAGATGGTAAGCAAGAGAGCGGTTGGAGCATTCTGTTAGCTTCGTTTATTATCATTTTTAGGGAAGGGCTGGAAGCGATTTTAGTGATTGCGGCAATTTCAGCTTATTTGGTTCGTTCTGGACATCTTGCCATGGTAAAAGTAGTTTATATGAGCTCACTTGTAGCTATTTTTGCCAGTATTTTAGCGGCAATTGCTCTTCATACTGTGTTTGATATTAGCGGCGCAAATCAAGAAATTATTGAAGGAATTGCTATGCTCTTGGCAACAGTCGTACTATTTTTTATTAGTAATTGGATGTTTTCAAAGGCAGAAGCTGAGGCTTGGAAAAGCTATGTTGAAGAAAAGGTACAAACAGCAGTGTCATCTGGTAGTCGCTTTGCCTTAGGTTTTGCTGCCTTTTTAGCTGTTTTTCGTGAAGGTGCTGAAACGATCTTGTTTTACCAAGCAATGCTAATTGAAGCTAAAGAACACATGGATATGGTTTGGTATGGGCTAGCTATTGGAACGATAATTCTTGCGATTATTTTTGTCGTTATTCGTTTTGGTACCATGAAATTACCAATTCGCCCATTCTTTATTGGCACTAGTATTTTGATGTATATCATGGCAATAGCTTTTGCCGGTGGTGGAGTAAAAGAATTACAAGAGGCAGATATGATCCCAGTTACCTCTGTTGATTTTATACATTCTGTCGAAGTTTTAGGTATTTATCCAACAGTCGAGACATTAGTTCCACAAATAATTATGGTATTTATTGTAGTAGTTTCTGTCATATATTACAAAGCTAAACATAGTTGTAAAAAGCAATAATTATTAATATTGCTTATTTGCTTAAAATTGCATAAATGCGGATTGAAAAACTGAGTTGTGTTAATACCCAAAAAAACAAGTGTAATAAATTTTCAAAAACTAAGAGAAGGAGTTTTCAATGAAAAAATTAATTTTATCAGCAGGTATTGCTTCAATACTTGCCTTATCTTCATTCGTTCATGCAGCAGCACCGGCACCTGGCGAACAAAAAGGATTTGAAGAGTTTCCAATTGGTGATGAAGTAACCGTGGGGCCATTACACATTGGTGCTGTTTATTTCCAACCTGTCGATATGGAACCCGCTGGTATGGGTGGTTTACCAGCCTCAAAATCAGACATGCACATTGAAGCTGATATTTCAGCTGCAGAAGGTAATAACTTAGGTTATGGCGTAGGTGATTTTGTTCCTTACTTAACTGTAAAATATAAAATTCAAAAGCAAGGCAGTGATAAAGTAATTGAAGGTAACTTTATGCCAATGAATGCCTCTGATGGTCCTCACTATGGTAATAATATAAAATTAGATGGTGCTGGTAAATATAAAGTAACATTTATGATTGAAAACCCAGAAAAACAAGGTTATTTACTACATGTTGATAAAGAAACAGGTGTGGAAGGACGCTTTTGGAGCAAACCTATCGAAGTTTCTTGGGACTTTGATTACATTCCACGCGCATGGTAATGATTTTAAAATAACTAATTATATTAAATAATTAATAATCAGTTATTGGTGAGCATTATGCTCACCAATAATATTTGCAATAGTTAGGCAATGAATATGCTTCAATACCTTATCAATATTACCGATAATACTTTCGTTCCAGCAATGATGATGGCATTACTGAGCGCTGCAATTATAAGATCCACGCCTCATCATATTAAAAAAATTATTTTGTTTGGTTTTGTATTGGGCTTTATTGCTGCATTGATTTATGCCATTTTAAAACGCAACACAGGGTTTGCTGTTCGTGAATATTATGATCTTGGAGTGATCATACCTTGGGTTATTATTGCTATACCGTTGATTGTTGCTATTTGCTTGCAAAAATCCACCCATAATCGAACTGGTAAATTCTTTTTTACAATGTTATTTGTGCTAAGTATTGGTTTGATAAGTGCACAGTCTTTACCTAATTTAATGCTCTATCCATTCGAATTTTCTGTCGGAATGGACTCTATTTTTAATAATGATTACTTGTTTAAATGGGTTGGTTATGGATTTGCTTTACTTATAATCTTGTTAACTGGGCTATTTACTTTCCGTATATGTGGACGATTATCGACAAAATTTATTTTTGCTATTACTTCACTGTCAATTATTATTTTCACTATTCAAAATAGTGTTAATATTCTACAAATTTTAATTGTTAGGCGTTTTATTTCATCCCAACCATGGATGATGGAGTTGGTTATTTTTATTCTTGGTCATGTTAATTTCTTTATCTTTATTTTCATGACAATTGTGCTTTGTTTAGCCATTGTTTTGTATATCAAATCAAAAACAACTTCGTTAGTGGGTAATAACCCTGCTCAAATTCGTAAACTTAAAGCACAATTACGTAGCAATAGAAGATCTGCCCTAATGATTATGGCTGGTACAGCAATAACCGCATATACTGTGACGCGCGCGCGTTACATTTTTGAAAAAGGCGTAGAACTTACACCGGCAGAGCCTATATCGCCTAATGCTGATGGCTTAATTGTTATCCCTCTCGATAAAGTGAACGACGGTAATTTACATCGTTATGGTTATCAGGCAACAGATGGAACTTTAGTTCGCTTTATTGTTATTAAAAAAAGCGATAATGCTTATGGTGTAGGTTTTGATGCTTGCGATATTTGTGGTGCAAGTGGTTACTACCAACGCGGTGATCAAGTCGTTTGTATTTTGTGCGATGTAGTAATGAACATTGCAACGATTGGATTTTCAGGAGGATGTAACCCTGTTCCACTTAAATACGAAATTATTGACGGCAATATGGTGATTCGTCCAGCTAACCTTGAAGCAGAGAAAAGTCGTTTCAAATAAAAGCGTATTAAAAGGAATATTGTATGTTTTGTAGAATGTTATTAAGTGTTTTAATTCGCCAAAAAAAGAAACTTTTTCTTATTGCCTTAACGGTTGCATTGGGTGTTTCGCTTGCTACTGCTATGCTAAATGTAATGTTTGACGTAGGTGATAAGGTGAATCAAGAGCTAAAAGCCTATGGTGCTAATCTCAATATTGTTCCTCGTGGTAGTGCTGTCATTAATGAAATGTACCAGCTTGATAACAATGATAGTGGGCAAGCTGTGCAATATATTAAAGAAGAAGAACTTGTTAGAATTAAGATGATTTTTTGGGCTTATAATATTGTTGATTTTGCACCTTTTCTAACAACTCAAGCGACATTTCATGATAAGCCAATTACGGTGGTAGGTACTTGGTTTAATAAACATCTTAATATTCCAACAGGTGATCAGGTTGATACGGGCATGTTAGCCATGAAATCATGGTGGACAATTGAAGGAAACACCATGACCGATGATAATTTGCAAGGAGCTATGGTGGGTGAATCTGTAGCCAAACAGTGGAATCTAAAGCTAGGCGATACGATAGATATAATTTCAACGAAAACAAACAAAAAGTTTACATTAACTATTAACAATATTTTTCATAGTGGTGGTGCTGAAGATACGCAAATTTATGTCTCTTTACCAGTTGCACAAGATCTTGCCGATAAAAAAGGACTAGTTGAACGTGTTGAGGTTAGTGCATTAACCACTCCAGAAAACGAATTAGCTCGTAAAGCAGCGCAAGATCCAAACAGTTTATCTAGAACAGAATGGGATACATGGTATTGTACTGCTTATATTAGCTCAATTGCATACCAGCTAGAAGAGTTAATGCCTGATGTGCGTGTTAAAGCTATTATGCAAGTTGCTGAGTCAGAAGGATCTATTTTACAAAAAACACAATTACTAATGTTATTATTAACTATCTTATCATTGATTTGTTCGGCGCTTGCTATTTCGAATTTGGTTACTGCTAACGTTATAGAGCGCAGTACCGAAATTGGCCTATTAAAAGCGCTTGGTGCAACTAATACAGCTGTTGCAATGCTAATATTAACTGAAATCTTTATTATTGCCTTACTTGGTGGATTTTTTGGTTACTTTATTGGTTTTGGTTTTGCGCAAATTATTGGTCATACAGTGTTTGGTTCTTTTGTTGAGCCTAAGATGATAATTATTCCTTTAGCCCTAATTATGGTGATCTTAATTACCTTTTTAGGTAGTTTACCAGCATTGCGTATTATGATGTTTTTGCGTCCAACTGATGTGTTACATGGTCGATAAGGTGAAAGGTAAGTCTCATGATCAATAAAAATAGGCGCTTTATAATTAAAACCGTGTTAAGTTCACTTATCCGACGCCGTTCTCGCATTGCCATCGCCTTGCTTGGCGTTGCTATTGGAGCAACGGTTCTTCTTGGTATGATCACACTTTGTTATGATATACCACGGCAAATGGGACAAGAATTCCGTTCTTATGGTGCCAATCTTCTACTACTACCTGCCAATAATCAATCAACGGTAGCAATGACAGAGGTTAATAAAGCGGTTACCTTTTTACCAGAAGATAAATTACTTGGTGTTACCCCATTTCGTTATAATTCAATTCGTAGTAATCAGCAACCTTATACTATTGTGGGGACCGACTTTAAACAAGTTGTAAAAACCAGTCCTTATTGGTCTATTGAAGGTTCAATACCACAAAATTCACATGAAATAATGATTGGTACTGATATTGCTAACTTTGCTAAATTAAACATTGGTAGCACTATGCCGATTTCCGGCAAATCTAAACAAGATTCTCGTTTTGATGAAGAACTCACCGTTACAGGTATTGTTAAAACTGGACGTTCCGAAGATAACTTTATTTTTGTTGATCTGCACGATTTAGAAGAATTACTTGAAGAAAGCGAGCAAGCCGAAGTTGTTGAAGTAAGCATTGCCGCCACAGAAACAGAATTAAAACAGTACATTGAAAAAATAAAAAAACAAATGACAACAGTTGAACCTCATTTAATTAAATGGGTGACAAAGTCAGAAGCATCTGTATTAGGCAAACTGTCCTCGTTACTCTATTTAGTTACTTTTGTTGTACTCGTTCTTACCATGATTTGTGTAGCTACCACTATGATGACAGTGGTAATGGAGCGTCGTAAAGAAATTGGTCTTAAAAAAGCGATAGGAGCCAACAATAAAAGTATTGCAAAAGAGTTTTTAGCTGAAGGATTAGTTTTAGGTGTTATTGGTGGCATTATTGGGGCGATATGCGGGCTTATCTTTGCTCAAATTATTAGTACCAATGTGTTTGGACGTTCAATTATTATTGAGTTTTATCTGATCCCAACCACTATCATTATCTCAGTGATAGTAACGGTAATTGCGTGTTTAATTCCGGTAAAACGAGCTCTTGAAGTAGAGCCTGCGTTAGTATTACGCGGTGAATAGGATATAAAGTATGAATATGCTCGAAGTAAAAAATGTGTCTAAAATTTATGGTTCTCTTCATGCACTTTCTGAAGTGAATTTAACAGTCGAAGAAGGTAAATGGTTATCGATTATGGGACCTTCTGGTAGTGGTAAAACAACTTTGATGAATATCATAGGCTGTATGGATAAACCTTCACTTGGTTCAGTTATTTTAGACGGGCAAGATATTACCCAGCTTTCTTTGTCAGAATTAACCGAAATACGTCGAGATAAGATAGGTTTAATCTTTCAACAATTTCATTTAGTATCGTATTTAACCGCACTAGAAAACGTCATGCTTGCTCAATATTATCATAGTATGGTTGACGAAAAAGAGGCTATGCAAGCACTTGAACGTGTTGGGCTTGCTGCTCGAGCTAAACATTTACCTAGGCAGTTATCAGGTGGTGAACAGCAACGTGTTTGTATTGCTAGAGCATTGATTAACTATCCAAAACTGATTTTGGCTGATGAGCCAACTGGTAATTTAGATGAAAGCAACGAAGCGATGGTCATGAATTTATTACATGAACTGCACAAAGAAGGCAGTACCATTATTGTAGTTACTCACTCACTAGAAGTGTCAAAACATGCACAAACTACTGTAGTACTGGAGCACGGCAAGGTTGCACGTGTAATTGATAATTAATCAACTGAAGGTTGTTATATATGAAAAACCGTCTTATTTCATCAAGTATCTTTATTATTATTGGAGTATTAATTATCTTATTTCCATTATATATATTGCCAGTTTGTCCTCTTCCAGACGTTGTAACCATGCCCATTGATACATTGAATCACGCTAGTAGCGAGGTAGCACATAACGGGCATATACATAGTGGCACAGGAAAAATCATGAAATGTTTTTGGACAGCAAGAGCTGAAATTGGCATTGGTTGTTTAGTGATAGCCATTGGTGCATTGCTACTAACTAGCCGTACTGCTTTTGTGCGAATGGGATTAAGTATGGCACTTGCGTGTATTTCTTTATTAGTAGCGGCTATACCAACAATTCTAATTGGTGTTTGCGGTAATGAAATGATGCGATGCAATATGGGGTCTAAACCGGCCTTAGTTTTATTATCAGGTTTATTATTTATTGTCGCTGTTATTAACATCTATTACTTAAATAAAACAACGAAAAATTGATAGAGTTTTGTTAGCAAACAAAGACCACACTTATCTTTACCAGATAATAGGTATAACATTTAAATCGAACAAGCAGGGAAGTCAATATGTGCGAAAAACCGATCACCATGGCAAATTTAGCATGGCGAAATATTCAGCGGCGACCGTTTAGAAGTTGCTGTTTGATTATCATCATTACGCTTTTTTCGGCAACGCTGTTTGGTGGAAGTATACTGATGAAAAATCTCAGCCTTGGTATTTCAGGCATGGCTAACAGGTTAGGTGCTGATATTCTTATTGTGCCTAATGGTTACGAAAAAAATATGGAAGTTGCCTTATTGCGTGGTGAACCGAGTACTTTTTATTTAAAAGTAGATTTGATTGATAAAATAAAAGGTATCAAAGGTATTGAGGCCATTTCACCTCAGCTATTTATTGCTTCATTAAATGCAGGATGTTGTTCGTCTAAAGTCCAATTAATTGGTTTTGAACAGCATACTGATTTTATAATTAAGCCTTGGTTACAATCACAACTTTCAGAGCCATTGACTGATAATCAAGTCGTTGTTGGTTCTAAAATTAGTTCTGATGTGGGCGATGAAATCTTATTTTTTAATCATCCTTTTAAAATTATTGCTAAAATGGATAGCACAGGGATGGGATTTGATACCTCTGTCTTTCTGACTATGTCGGCAGCCCAATCATTAATGAAAAATGCAAAATTAATTGAAGGGGATGTTGACCATTTTGCTGATTATGCCTCGTCGATTTTCATTAAGGTCAATTCAGATTATCAACCTAAAGATATTGTTAATCAAATTATGCCCAGATACGCCATTGACTATAATATTGATTTTATTATGACCAAAGGTATGTTAAGTAATATATCAAAATGGTTAACTAGCTTTTCAACTATTGTATATAGCCTATCGGCTATTTTTTGGGTTTTAGCTATTATTGTGATTTTTGTGATATTTTCTTCAAGCTTAAATGAACGCAAGCGTGAAATTAGCTTATTACGAATATTAGGCGCTTCTCGGCGTGATTTAGTCAAAATGTTGCTTCGTGAATCTTTAATAATTAGTGGATTAGGCGGAGTTAGTGGCATTGTTATCGCCTCGGTATTACTTTATGCATTTAGCTTATTAATCTGCCAATCTATTGGTTTGCCGTGTGTAAATATCTCACTATTTGATGCATTATTATATGCAATTGTTGTTTTTATTCTTACGCTAATTATAGGACCTTTATCAAGTATCTATAGTGCCTTATCTATGACTAAATTTGATACTTATAGTACCCTTAGAGAGGGCGAATAATGTTACTGAATGTTAAAAACCTACGTAAAGATTACACAAGAGGGCAACAAACCTTTTCAGCTGTGAATAATGTTAGTTTTTCAATGGCAAAAGATGACTTTATATGCATTATGGGTAAATCAGGCAGTGGTAAAACCACTTTGCTAAATATGATTGCCGGTTTACTTACACCAACGCAAGGAAAAATCACTATTAATAATACAAATTTATTTGATCTTAATGATCAGCAAGTATCTGCCTTTCGTAATCAGCATATTGGTTATATTCCTCAAGGTAGCAGTTTACTGCCTAATTTAACGGCAATTGATAATATTCGACTGCCTTTTTATTTAACCAAGCGAGCAAATCAAAATTCCCTAAATGAAGCCAAAAGTCTGCTTGAAAAAGCTAAAATAAGCCATTTGCAAGATGCATATCCAGCCCATATGTCAGGTGGTGAAATGCGCCGTATTGCGATATTGCGAGCACTGATTTGTAAACCACAAATCATTATTGCTGATGAGCCAACCAGTGATCTTGATGAAGAAAGCGCAACTGAAATCATGCAATTACTGTCTGAAATTCATCAACAAGGTACAGCGTTATTAATTGTCACTCATGATCATGATGTTGCCCGTTATAGCCAAAAAGTTATGAAAATGTCAGCTGGACGATTTATTGACTAATGGGTTTAGTTATTAACTGAATTGTTATATTAAAAGTGGATTACAACCCATGTCGATCATAATTTTATTGAGTTTTAATAATGGCAACCCAACTAATGAATTAATATCATCACCTTCAAGTTTATCAAACATGGTGATGCCCAGTTCATCACATTTAAAACTACCAGCACATTGTAGTGGCTTCTCTTTGCTAATGTAAGCATCAATTTCTGAATCAGTTAAATGCCGAAAAGTCACTTTAAATGGTTCGCAAATAGTGGTTTGTTGTTGTGTTTTGGTATTAATTACTGTCATACCAGTATAAAAATAGAAAGCTTTACCGCTGCTTTGTCGAAGCTGTTTACGGGCATTATCAATTGTATGCGGTTTGCAAACAATATTACCGTCTAACACACCAACTTGATCAGAGCCAATAATTAAACTATCAGCAAACTGCATAGCTAATGATTGGGCTTTAAGTTTAGCTAGCCGAACCACCAATTGCTTAGCTGACTCACCTGCTAGTGGTGTTTCGTCACAAATTGGTGGCACACACTCAAAAGGGATAGCTAATTTTTCAAGCACTTTTTTACGGGATACAGATGTTGATGCTAATATGATTCTCATTTTAATTATCTCTTAAAATCCAAGCTGAAGGATGCGCATTAAAACCGATATGGCCATAATAATCAACTGCTTGTGGCGCTGCTAGCAGAGTAATTGAACATGATTTGTCAGTATTGTTTTTCACTTCTTTAATTAATTGCTTTCCGATGCCTTGTCGTTGATAATTTTCATCCACCGCGAGATCTGCCAAATAGGTGATATAAACAAAATCCGTTAAACAACGCGCAATGCCAATCAATTTATCATCATGCCAAGCAGTTACCACCAAATTCGCATTATCTAACATAGCTTGAAAGCGTACGGTATCGGTAAGTGGACGACGTTTGCCTAATGAACAATGACGATAAAGGGTGGTGGCTTGTTCTAGTGTCGGTTTGACATCAGAACGATAAATAATGCAATTCATGTTGATCTCCATCATAAATTGGATAAAAAATAATTAAAGTTTAAATTTAAAATGAGTATCATACTAGCTAGGTAAAACCTATTTTAGGTTCACTGAATATATAATTGAATCTTTAACAAAGCAAGGGGGGAGTTATGTACAAAAAAATTTTAGTTCCTATTGATGTGCTTGAAGATGAATTAACTAAAAAAGTCATTCCACATGTAGAGTGCTTAGCCAGATTGTCTAATGCTGAAGTCATCTTTTTTCATACATTACCAGTTGCCTCAGCCATTGTGAATGTTTACTCATTTGGTTTTGACGAATTTAAGGATAAAGCTACAGTACAAACGGAAAAAGACTTGCATAAACTTATTGACTCGATTGATTTACCGCGTGAAAATGTATCCTTTTCTATTGCATTTGGTAATCCAAGGGATGAGATTCTCCGTTTAGCGGAAGAAATTCAACCCGATTTAATTATTCTAGGCTCACGTCGTCCTAATATCTCAACTCATCTTTTAGGATCTAATGCTTCTGGGGTGGTTCGTGGTGCTAAAACTTCGGTGTTAGTTGTTAGGTAGGATGATTAAGTTTTTTTGAAAAATTAAATAAAATTAGGTGAATATCCCAATGAATTCTTTTTAAATATTTAGAATTACAGGTTTCGGGTGTTATAAACTTCAGTGATCATTTCTATATTGATATTCGGATGGATTAGCTATTTTGTTTTATTTTTCGTATTTCTATAAAATCGTTCAGGTAGAGTATTGATTTTATTTAATTTTTTGTTTTTGGTGTTGTTGAAAAAACATTAATAAAATTAATACTCTACCTAGCTGTTTTCCAGCTACGTCTATTGATGTTTTACAATAAAACAGCAGTGAATTTGTTTATTGCGCTTAAAATCAAGCGATAGCGTTTTATTGGTAATTTCTTGATAGGTTAGTCCTAGGTTTTGCATACCGATACTATCCATTTTAAAACCACGCTTATTATTCGAAAAGATAATTGTTCCATTAGGGCGTAACAAGCGTTTTAAATCGGCCATCAATTTTAAGTGATCACGCTGAACATCAAAGGTATCGTTCATCCGTTTCGAGTTTGAAAATGTCGGCGGATCGATAAAAATTAAATCGAATTGCTCATCAGCTTGAGATAAATAGAGCAAACAATCCGCCTGAATTAATCGATGTTTTTTACCTGTTAAACCATTTTGTTTTAAATTACGATCTGCCCATTCCAAATAGGTGCGAGACATATCGACCGTGGTGGTTGATTTTGCTCCGCCAAGTCCAGCATAAACCGTTGCACTACCTGTATAGGCAAATAGGTTTAGAAAGTCTTTTCCTGCACTCATTTCACCAATCATTTTTCGTGCTAAGCGATGATCTAAAAACAATCCTGTATCTAAATAATCGGTCACATTAACCCAAAATGCGGTTTTGCGCTGATTAATCGGGTATTCATGGACTAAAAAATAGTCCTGTTTTTGTCCTAGCTTTTGGTATTGCTGTTTGCCTTTTTGCTTTTCTCTTGTTTTTAATACTAACTGATCGGCGGTAAGCTCAAGCACTGACATGGTAGCATTTATAGTATCAAAAAGCCGTTGGCGAGTTTTTTGTGGATCGATGTTTTTCGGTGCTGCGTATTCTTGCATCACTATTTTATCTTTATAACGATCGATAGCGACATTGTATTCAGGCAAATCTGCATCATAAAGCCGATAACATTCCAGTTGTTCTTGAGCAGCCCATTTTTCTAACTTTTGTTTATTTTTGCGTAATCGGTTAGCAAAATCAGCCGCAGGCATAGTAAAATTTGTGATTGCTTCTTCAGTGTTACGCTTAGCAATGACATAATTCTTTTGTATACAGTCAAGAGGGCCATTTTTTGCTTTGAATTGTCTTTCTGCTCTCATTTGTAAGCAATCTAACAATTGTGGTGCACCGCTAAATAATGATAAACGCCATCCACCAAAATTTTGTTTGATTTGTCGACCAAGTGCCGTATGCAAAGCTATAAGCGCAGGTTCGCTTTCTAAGCGTTCTCCATAAGGTGGATTACTGATGATCATGCCTACCGTTTCAGTTGGCAATGGATTGGTCAGTTGAGTCATATCTTGCATCGAAAAAGTAATTAAATCCCCTACACCTGCTTGGAGGGCATTTTGTTTGGCTCGTTCAAGTACCGTCGCATTATTATCATAACCGATAAATGGTGTGTTTGTTTTAGATACGTTATGTTTTGCGGTGAAAAGCAATTCGTTCCACAATGTCGGATTAAAGCCTTTCCAAGCAAAAAATCCCCACTGTTTACGATATAAACCGGGTGGAATTTGTGATGCGATCATTGCCGCTTCAATTAGTAATGTACCTGAACCACACATCGGATCGAGCAATGGCTCAGTTATTTTCCAACCAGAACGCATAATAATAGCTGCCGCTAGGCTTTCTTTTAGTGGGGCTTTCCCTGTTTGCTCTCGATAACCACGCTCATGTAAACTATTACCACTTAGATCTAAAGATAGTGTGACACGGTTTTTATTTAAATAAGCATGAAGTCGAATATCGGGATCTTGTTTTGCTACATTAGGACGTTCATTAGTATGACGCAAAAAGTGATCGACAATAGCATCTTTGATCTTTAGCGCACCATATTGACTATTACGGATAAATTCGTTTACGCCAACAAAATTAATCACGAAAGAGTTATCAACAGCAAAAATATCTGGCCATTTAATATTAAACACACAAGAGTACAGATCCAAATCGCTATAGATGTCGAACTCGGCAATAGGTAGTAAAATGCGAGATGCCAAACGCGACCATAATAATGATTGATATAGCGTTTTGTCATCGGCATCAAAATAAACACCACCTTGTGCAATTTTACAATTAATTGCACCAATTTGTTCTAACTCTTTTTTTAATAACTCTTCAAGCCCGCGAGATGTACTGGCAAATAGCGTTTTCATGCATAATCCACTTAACAATAAAATTGCTGGCATTATACCGACTAATTGTAATAGTGGGAATTAAAGGCTGATATTAGTTAGATGAATATTGGGTTAGTTTATTAATAATCAGAAAAGTTTGGCGGTAATGAAAATTAATGTTAGTTTAGTAGAAGAATTAAAATGTAATCTAATAAAGCATCAAGATATTTATAATATGACGCCTATTGAATTTAAACACGATAACAGGCAGTGTAATTTTCTACGTGAGTTTTGTGCTAAAAATTTGGTATTTACAGTAGCTTTTGAGATATCCACATAATTAATAAAATTGCCTGTTTCAGTTGCGTTTGTTATTTCTTTTCAAAATCTATAATATGAATTATCAAATTTTTGCAAAGCATCAATTAGAATTCTTTAACCCTGCCATTGGTTTTCCTTTATGAGAATAACTTCATTTATATTTTTCATAAAAATCGTTATATATCTCAACTATATCTTTATTCTCACTCTTTTTACATTTGTTAATAAAAGAGTTTTTTAACTCTTTGTAATTCAATTCTAATAGCAATTCTGCAATTCTTCTATATATGAAATCATCAGAAGAATCGAGATATTTTAAAACCATTTTTGGTAGTGTTTTCTTTACAATATTATTATGTCTATATTTGAATAATATATCTCTAGCTATTGGAATATGATCTATATTGCCGCCTATTGATATTTCTATGACAATAGGAATTAAATTATCTAGCTCTTTGTCGTCAAAATCTTCATCTCTTACAAACCTTAGTGCTGTTCCTTGTTCTGACAGAATTTTAAGAGCAAATAATAATTGATCAAAATACAGATTTGATTTTTTGAAGTAGTATTTAGCAGAAAATAATTTTTTTTCAGACTCTTTTAAGCGGAGCCATTCTATAGAATATTTGTCTTTATCTTTCATTTTTTATTGCTACACAGCATGGAACAAAATAACTTTTCAAAATCATTCGTAGATTTTTATATTGTCTGAAAAATTTGTTGCCATCCAACATAATTTTTTGCTTGAGTCAGGTAAAGTATGCAGAAATGGATAGCAGAATTAGTTTATAGTATCCAATTTTTAAATATTACAGTTCTATCGAGAATAACATAACATTATCCGAAGTTGTAAAAAATGATACATAGCTGTTTATTTCGCATGTGCCAGATGTTTCTATAAAAATAATATCTCTTCCTAGTGACAAAACTAAAATACCTGTATCTTCACAAGATATCACTTTAGCCTTGAAAAACATGTTGTTATTAATTAAATAAAAGCCATATCCAGGTATTTTTTCAAGAGTTATATTCTTACCCCACTCAAAAAAATCATCGATTTCTAATTCAATATTATAATATGTGTTTGATAATGATTTACTATTGTCCCAAATCGCAACACCACATCCTAAATCAGATTTGAACTCTACTAAATTCTCGTCTATTTTACTTACTAAAGTAATTTTCATTTTTTTATGGTATTTAATAACTCTATTATTAGTATTCATTACATTATCAACAAGATCGGAATTACATGTTTATTCATGATAATGGTGTTTTGTTTGCTTGCTTGCTATTTATTTCATGATTGCTATAACAAATACATTATTTTGCATCATGGGACGTGATTCTATCATAATTTGGTAAGCTCTTTCTAGGATGCTTGCTTATTTGAATAAAAACTTAATTTAAATGCAAATTGATATCATAAGGTGTAATAGTCTTTATTTGTAGGATTTACTAGCGTTGTTTACAGTAATTTGAGAAGCTACTGTAAGGAATATACATAAGAAAACAAAACTAACGCCTTGTTAAGCTATTTGCCTGAGGTAGAATTTAACAAATAGCTACCCCTTAATTTTGTTGTTTGAACAGGTGTGGTCATTCCACACTACATAGACCGCCATTTAGTGTGTAATACATTAAAACAAGCCTTATTTCGGCGTCAATTTCCTAAAAATGTACTCATTCATAGTGACCAAGGAAGCCAATATTGCAGTGCTGATTTCAAGCAATTATTGTTACAATATGGGCTAAGGCAAAGCATGAGTCGAAGAGGAAACTGCTTTGATAATCCGGTTGTTGAAAGTTTTTTTCATACACTCAAAACACACATTATTCATGACTATTACTACAAAACGAGGAAACTGGCTAATAAAGCACTATTTGAATATATTGAAATCTATTATAATCGGATACGCCGTCATTCAGCCAATGGCTGGGTATTACCTGAATAATATGAACAACAATATTACCAAAACGAAAAATGATAGAGGCGGGTACTGTCTAATATTTTGGCGAGGATCACCGTATTTTAGGAAATATAATTTTCTCATTTATCGCCGCCACATTTCCCTGGAATTCTGATTTCTTTAGCTTTGACTTCAACTGAAGACTTAAATATCATAGCAATTACAGGTCTATCCATCTTTCTGATTCCAATATAAATATATAATTTATAAGATTCATTTTAATTTACTTAACTTCAAAAGTATTTCCTTATAATCATTTTTGTAAAAATCATTTTTAGCTTTATTATACATTTTTTCAAAAGAGGCTATAAATTTATCTAAATAATTGTTTGGAATGCATTCATTACGATTTAAAATCTTTTTTATTTCAATATAAAAATTTCTTTCTGATTTCGCTTTTGGACTGATATTTAAAATTGATGAGATATAATCCCATTTTTTATCCTCCATATAAAACTGTGGGAATTTGGTAATAAATAAAGAAACATAGTAATCTATTTTCTTAACATTTTTCAATTCATTAAAAAAATTAAAAAAATTATCTAAGGGAGGTAGATTATATGCTTCCGTCATATTTCCTATACAAGATACTATATTTATAGTAGTTTCTTTGGTTAAATTTTCATTTTTATACAAGTATATTAATTTTTCAGCTAATGCAACATCGGAAAAAAACTCTTTATAGTACAAAGATCTTTCTTTTCTACTAAATTTTTCTAAATCAGATATTAGCTCTGATAGTTCTATAAGATCATTTTCTCTATCCCAACTTTTAATTTTATAAGTAAGAATATTCAAAATATCGATATTTTTTTTTAATCGTGTCATCTAGCATGTTCCTTTACTGATAAATTTACCTTACTCATTAAAAAAGTTGTATGAATTAGTGTAGTCGATCCACATGATATAGCCATTGATTATATGGAGCTCGGTAGCCCTTACCAAAATGGCTATATTGAACGATTTAATCGTACCTATCGTACTGAAGTACTCGATTTATATCTTTTTAACAACTTAGCGCAAGCAAGGCAAATAACCGAAGTATAACACCGAAAGACCGCATGAGGCATTAAATAACATGACACTGTTCAAATATAAAACATTAAAACAGGCAGCTTAATTTTCTACGTCAGTTGTGTACTAAGTTTGAGGTAGTTACAATGAAAGTATAAATAATGCCAGTAATTCTTATATATTGGTTTATCTTTTGTATTTGCTTTAGTTGCCTTTGGTCACTTTATGATAGAATAATGTTTTATTACTTAATATCTAAATAAAAACCACCAATAACTATGTCATTAATTAATCTTACCAATGCTTATCTTTCATTTAGTGATGCGCCGTTGCTTGATCATATCGATATGTCTATTGAGCCAAATGAGCGTGTTTGTCTTGTTGGCCGTAACGGTGCTGGAAAATCGACTTTACTTAAAGTTTTAAATAAAGAAGTGCCATTAGACGAAGGGCAAATTATTTATGAAAATAATGTGATTGTTTCACGATTGCAACAAGATCCTCCTCGTGATGTGCAAGGTAGTGTGTTTGATTTTGTGGCAGAAGGATTACACGAAGAAGCACAGTTATTACGAAATTACTATGATTTAGCTCATCGTGTTGAGCACGATCCTTGCGAAAGTAATTTAGATAAATTAGCTAAAATGCAAGAACAGTTAGATCATCAAAATGGTTGGCAATTAGATAGCCGTATTCGTAATGTTATTTCTTCATTATCGCTTGATGGTGATGCGTTGTTGTCTTCGTTATCGGGTGGGTGGTTGCGTAAAGCCGCATTAGCCAAAGCGTTGGTTTGTCAACCAACAGTTTTATTGCTTGATGAACCAACCAATCATTTGGATATTCAAACCATTAAATGGTTGGAAGATTTTTTGAAAAGTTTTAATGGCAGTATTGTGTTCATTTCCCATGATCGTTCGTTTATTCGTCAAATGGCAACGCGTATTATTGATCTGGATCGAGGTAAAATTGCGTCTTGGAGTGGGAATTATGATAATTATTTGCTTGGTAAAGAAGAAGCATTGCGTGTTGAAGAGTTACAAAATGCTGAATTTGATAAAAAATTAGCTCAAGAAGAAGTCTGGATCCGACAAGGTATTAAAGCTCGTCGTACTCGTAATGAAGGGCGAGTGCGAGCATTAAAAGCAATGCGTCAAGAATATAGCAAGCGACGCCAAGTTATGGGTAGTGCTAAAATGCAAATCGAGGAGGCATTACGTTCAGGAAAAATTGTTTTTGAGCTTGAAAATGTGACATATCAGATTGAGGATAAGTTACTAGTTAATGATTTTTCTGTGCAAGTATTACGTGGTGATAAGATCGCTCTGATTGGTCCTAATGGTATTGGTAAAACAACTTTATTAAAACTGTTGTTGGGTAATTTGACACCAACATTAGGTAGTGTGCATTGTGGCACTAAGCTTGAAGTGGCTTATTTTGACCAGTATCGGTTAGAGCTCGATCCTGAAAAAACAGTGATGGACAATTTAGCCGAAGGTAAACAAGAGGTAATGGTAAATGGTCGTTCACGCCATGTACTTGGTTATTTACAGGACTTTTTATTTCCGCCTAAACGTGCCAGAACACCTGTACGAGCACTGTCTGGTGGGGAGCGTAATCGTTTATTGCTGGCTAAACTATTTTTAAAACCTAGCAATTTATTAATACTTGATGAACCAACCAATGATCTTGATATTGAAACATTAGAATTGCTAGAAGAGTTAGTGAATGATTATCAAGGAACTGTCTTGTTGGTTAGTCATGATCGGCAATTTGTTGATAATGTGGTCACTCAATGTTGGTTTTTTGAAGAAAAAGGCCATATTGGTGTTTATGCTGGTGGTTATGCCGATGCTCTGCAACAACAGCAGCAGGCACAACCAGTTAAAGTAACGACAGTTAATAAACTTGAGCAACCTAAAAAAGAATTAGGCGCTACTAATAATCAAAGTAGTGAGCGAACCGCTAAAAAGAAAGTTAAACTGAGTTATAATGAACAACGAGAATTGGCACAATTACCAAGCAAAATAGAACAATTAGAATTAGAGATTACTGATTTACAAGCACAAATTGGTCAAAGTGACTTTTTTAATCAAACTCATGAAATTACTAGTCCAATTTTACAATCTTTGGCAGATAAAGAGGCTGAATTAGAAGCTGTTTTTGAAAGATGGGAACAGTTAGAGTCTTTAAGTAAATCATAAGGTAAATGTTAGTATTGTTCAGCATTATTTATTTGTGTTATAAAATAAATAATGCTGTTTCCTTACCCTAAGGTTTTTATATA
The DNA here is from genome assembly GCF_046635605.1 of Gilliamella sp. BG3. Classification (NCBI taxonomy): domain Bacteria; kingdom Pseudomonadati; phylum Pseudomonadota; class Gammaproteobacteria; order Orbales; family Orbaceae; genus Gilliamella; species Gilliamella sp. BG3. The sequence goes on along the minus strand of NZ_JBIDFE010000019.1, from coordinate 5,789 downwards.
ATATTTTTTACATAACCCTTTTTTAAATAACCGTTTTATTATTCCATAATTTTCTAGATAAAAAGTAGAATAATAATAGTGCGATGATGACAAAACACGCACCAACATAACCAATGTAATCAATTGAAAGTAAAATTAATACCTTACTGCCTATAAAAGCACCGCCTCCTATTCCAATATTGAAAATACCAGAATAGACTGAAGTGGCTATATCTGTGGCATCGGGTGCGGCATCAATTACTTTACTTTGCATAACCATTCCAATAATTGTAATGGAAAGTCCCCAAATTAAACATTGAATGATTGCAGTATAAAGCGTGAATGAACATACATAAAGCGATAATAAGCAAGTAATCAGTAGTAGCATAGGGATGATGAAAATTGCGGTTGGATTTTTTTCAGCATATTTTGCAAAAATAACGCTACCAATCATTCCAGAAAAACCTACAACTAATAATAAAAGGACGATAACATTTTGGTTAAATCCACCAATATTTTTCATGAATGGCGTAATATAGGTATAGGCAGTAAAGTGACCTGCAATAATAATGGCAATTAATAAATAAATGTTTAGCAGTATTGGGCGTTTTAATACCATTGGAATATCTTTGATAGAGATAATATCCATGCTTGGTACAGTAGGCAATAAGCGGAGTAGTAATATCATCACGCAAAAAGCGATACCAGCAATACATAAAAAAGTCACGCGCCAGCCAACGAGTTGTCCTATGATGGTGCCAATTGGAATACCTAGAATGGTTGCCATCGATACGCCAATAACAATAAAGCCCATTGCTTTAGCTTTTTTACCATTGGGCGCTAACCGAACTGCAAGTGGTGTTGTAATTGCCCAAAATACCGCATGTGCACAAGCAATACCAATTCTTGCTATCATTAAGCTGTAAAAATTCCATGCGACTCCAGCTAAAATATGACTACCTATAAATAGACAAAATAAAAGGATAAGTAGCTTCCTTCGTTCCATTTTTGATGTTAATACTGTGAGTGGCAATGATAATAACGAAACAGCCCACGCATAAATAGTGAGTAATAATCCAGCATGAGCTACGTCCATTGAAAAGCTTTCAGCAATATTGGGTAATAGCCCGACAGGTACAAATTCCGTTGTATTAAAAATAAATGCCGCAAATGCAAGACAAAGAATTGATGACCAAACCCGAGATCGGTTAATACTATTATTCATGATTAAGATTTTGGAGGGAATATTAGATTACTTTTGATTATAACTGAATATGTTTGTCTATTAAATAGTTGCTAAGAATAAATCTTAAACTTAATCGCCACCAATATTAGTATTTGAGGGCGATGTTTCATTATAGCGATTTATTCTAGTGCTTTAGCTGCAGCTAGGGCTTTGTCATAATCAGGTTCAGAAGAGGTTTCTTTAACATATTCCACATAAACAATTTTGTCGTTTTTATCAATGACAAATACAGCTCGAGAAAGTAATCGCAACTCTTCAATAACAACTCCATATTTTAAACCAAAGTTGAGTTCTTTATGATCTGAGGTGACTTTAACGGCATCAATACCTTCAGCAGCACAGTAGCGATTTAAGGCAAAAGGTAAATCGACGCTAATTGAAAATATCACTGTGTCTTTTAATTTTGCCGCTTCGACGTTAAAGCGATGCACTTGAGCACTACATACTGAGGTATCAATGGATGGAACCGAATTAATAATTCTGATTTTACCTTTAAAATCGGACAATTTAATGGGCTCCATTTTTAAATCTTGCACGATAAAATTGGGCGCTGTGTCGCCAACTTTAATTTGTGTGCCTAACAAAGTAATAGGTGCTCCGCGCATGGTGATTTCATTAACTCTTTTTTGCATAACAGTTTCCTTAGCGTTGTGACTAATAACGTTGTTTCTATAGAGTGAACTTATTGAAGTTTTACAGCTTTATTTAATATAAATTTAGCATTATTCAGCTGTCATATTCATATTATGCTAGATTTGATGATTTATCCAATGAATAAAATTTTTGATTACTCAATTTAGTGAGCAATGATAAGCCAAAAAATTTCAATAAAAATAAATGTGATAGTTTGATCCTCGCCAAAATATTAGACAGTGCCCACCTCTATCATTTTTTCGTTTTGGTAATATTGTTGTTCATATTGTTCAGGTGATACCCAGCCATTGGCTGAATGACGGCGTATCCGATTATAATAGATTTCAATATATTCAAATAGTGCTTTATTAGCCTGCTTCCTCGTTTTGTAGTAACAGTCATGAATAATATGGGTTTTGAGTGTATGAAAAAAACTCTCAACAACCGCATTATCAAAGCAGTTGCCTCTTCGACTCATGCTTTGCCTTAGTCCATATTGTAACAATAATTGCTTGAAATCAGCACTGCAATATTGGCTTCCTTGGTCACTATGAATAAGTACATTTTTAGGAAAGTGACGCCGAAATAAAGCTTGTTTTAATGTATTACACACTAAATGACGGTCTATGTAGCGACTGGTTTGCCTAGCAATCACTTTTCGTCCATATAAATCGATAATCACCGACAAATATAACCAACCTTCCCCCGTTTTAATATAAGTAATATCGGTTACCCATGTCGTATTCGGCTTATCAGGGTTAAATTGCCTATCTAACGTGTTGGGCGCAATATTGTGATGAGCCTTGTCTGTTTTATACTTGAATTTACGTGCGGATTTACTATGCAATCTTAAACTAAGTAATCCCCATTGTTGCAAAACACGGCTAATTGTTCTTTCTGAAACTTGATAGCCCGCTTCCCTTGCATCATGAAGCAGGCTTGGCGCACCCAAACGGGCTTTATGTTGCCAATACTGTTTTTGGATATACGCTGAGTTTAGCTGATTTGTTTGCTCTTTTTAACCAAGCATAATAACCCGATGAACTGACACCAAGTAATGAGCATATCCTAGTAACGGGATAGCAGGTTAAATGATTTTTCATATAAGCGTACTTCATCGACTTGGATTGTTGATGAAGTACACATGCGCCTTTTTTAGTATATCATTAGCCATTTTCAGTTCTTTAATCTCTTTTTCTAACGCCATTATCCGCTGTTGCTCAGCGGTTAACTCTCGACGGCTGGTTTTATTCGGGGAAAGTTGCCTAATCCATTTATCTAGGGTTGATTTACCCACACCTAGATGATTGGCAAGTTCGCTGATAGAAAGGTGTGCATTAGATAACGCATAATCCACTGATTGTTGTTTAAATTCGATGCTAAACTTTTTGACCATGATATTTGTCTTCTATAAATTTTGTTTATATCATAGAGGCGACTTTTGTTCACTTTTTTGGCGAGGATCAAATTTATTTTTAAAAAACAAGGAGATTTTACAATGAAAACATTAATAATTTATTCTCATCCATATGAAAAGAGCTATAATCATGCTATTTTGGAAAGAATTGTATCTCTTTTGAAAGAAAGTGGAAAAGATTTCGATATTATTGATTTATATAAAGACGGCTTTAATCCAATATACACTTCCGAAGAATTAAGGTTATATAGTACCGGACAAACAACAGATCCTTTAGTAGAAAAATATCAAAAAATGATAACGGATGCATCTGATATCGTTTTTATATTTCCTATTTGGTGGTATGATTTACCAGCTATCTTAAAAGGTTTTATTGATAAAGTATTTAAAAAAAACTTTTCTTACATTGATACTCCAACGGGTATAAAGGGTAATATTAATCATATTAACTCAACTACAGTTTTAACTACTTCTGAGGCCCCTACATGGTTTATCCGTTTCTTTGCAGGGAATAGCATTAAATCTGTTTTTATTAATTCAACTTTGAAACAATTAGGAATTAAGAATGTGACTTGGAAAAATATGGGAAAAATTAAAAATGTTTCTCAAGAGAAGAGACAACTATTTTTAAAAAATCTCAAATTTTAATTTGTTTTCTTAAATCCGTGATTGATCATCGCCCAAAAAGTGTACAGAAGTCAGCTCTATGATATAAATACAAATCATAGGAGAAAATTATCATGGTCGAAAAGTTTAGCATCGAATTTAAACGACAATCAGTCGATTATGCATTATTCCATGCTCACCTTTTCATAAGTGAACTTGCTAGCCATCTAAGTGTGGGTAAATCAACTATAGATAAGTAGTTTAGACAACTTACACCGAGTAAAACCAGTCGTCGAGCGTTAACGGCTGAGCAACAACGGATTATAATATTAAAAAAAGAAATAAAAGAACTGAAATGGACAATGATATACTAAAAAGGGTGCCTGTGTTCTTCATCAATAATCCAAGTCGCTGAAGTACGCCTATATGAAAAATCATTTAACTTCCTACTCCATTACCAAGATGTGCTCGTTACTTGGTGTTAGTACGTCGGGTTATTATGCCTAGCTAAAAAGACTCAACGAATCCGTCAAACTCAGCGAGTATATTAAGAAGCAGTATGGCACCATAAGACACGTTTGGATGCACCGAGTTTGCTTCATGATGCAAGGGAAGCGGGCTATCAAGTTTCAGAAAGAACAATTAGCCGTATTTTGCAACAATTGGGATTACGGAGTAAAGCAGCACGTAAATTCAAGTATAAAACAGACACGACTCATCACAATATTGCGCCCAACACGTTAGATAGGCAATTTAATCCTGATAAGCCTAATAAAACATGGGTAACCGATATTACTTATATTAAAACGGGTGAAGGTTGGTTATATTTGTCGGTGATTATCGATTTATATGGACGAAAAGTGATTGCTAGGCAAACCAGTCGCTACATAGACCGCCATTTAGTGTGTAATACATTAAAACAAGCTTTATTTCGGCGTCAATTTCCTAAAAATGTACTCATTCATAGTGACCAAGGAAGCCAATATTGCAGTGCTGATTTCAAGCAATTATTGTTACAATATGGGCTAAGGCAAAGCATGAGTCGAAGAGGCAACTGCTTTGATAATGCGGTTGTTGAGAGTTTTTTTCATACACTCAAAACACATATTATTCATGACTGTTACTACAAAACGAGGAAGCAGGCTAATAAAGCACTATTTGAATATATTGAAATCTATTATAATCGGATACGCCGTCATTCAGCCAATGGCTAGGTATCACCTGAACAATATGAACAACAATATTACCAAAACGAAAAAATGATAGAGACGGGTACTGTCTAATATTTTGGCGAGGATCAGGAAAACGAATCAGAATTCCAGGGAAATGTGGCGGGCGATAAATGAAAAAATTATATTTTCTAAAATACGGCAGTAATAAATCTAAAAAAGAGATAAGTGAATTGTTGAATAATAAATGGGATATAACTTGCTCTGAACATGATAGCTCTTATATTGGGGTGTACTTCTCTTACTGTGGTCTTTATGCGGACACATTAACTATTACAGATAATTATATCCCGCTATCTGACGAGTGGTTAGATGAAGAAAATAAAGAATTCTGTACATTAATAAAAGTATCTTTTATTAATGGGAAAAATTATGATAAATTAAGTAGATATAAGTTTTTAAAAAATGTATTTAATCAGGTCGATATACTATCGATGATAAGTGACGAATATTTTGAAGAAAATTAATCAATACTTGATAGGTTGTAGTAAAAACTCTCCTTGGATTATTTTGGCTTTTTACTTTCTTGACGTATTAGTAGGGCGTGTTGATCTTTCGTGATTATTTTTTATACGGCATGATGTGAGTTACAATAATTCAGCCAAAAACAACCATAACTCGATTCATCATGCCAAGAACAATGCTAACAGATAAACGGTGGGAAAAGCTACTACAAATA
>NZ_JBIDFE010000018.1:2641-49274 GCF_046635605.1 Gilliamella sp. BG3 | reverse complement strand
TTAGCCATTTTCAGTTCTTTAATCTCTTTTTCTAACGCCATTATCCGCTGTTGCTCAGCGGTTAACTCTCGACGGCTAGTTTTATTCGGGGAAAGTTGCCTAATCCATTTATCTAGGCAAGCTCATTTTTTGCCTCCCTGTTGTCAAACTGGTTTTAATAAGCTGTCTTATGTAATCAGCCATACTGATTTTATGATAAAAGCAATATTGGTCGAGTTGTTCTCGCAGTGCCATCAGTAAATCAATAGTGGTTCGCTTCATGCCGCAGGCAGGGGTATTGATTTTCTTCATTAGTGTAATATCCTTATCTTTTGCTATATATAGCATCAACTTAAAAAAAGCGACCCGCATAAGCTGCTGTAGTACTCACTTTTAAGTATAGCTAAATGAAATAGCATGATTTTCTAAAATTTTTTGCAAAGATTGAACTACTCAATAAGCGATAACGCGATCTTTATTCGGATTTATTGGTGATTACGCTATAATGGTACTAATTTTTTTAATTAGTAAAGTTAGAAGAGCAATGGCGTTAAAAATAACCAATAAGTGTATTAATTGTGACATGTGTGAGCCTGAGTGCCCAAATGAGGCAATCTCAATGGGGTTTGATACTTATGAAATTGATCCCAATAAATGTACAGAATGTGTCGGTTATTATGATCATTCGACTTGTCAGCGAGTTTGCCCTATTCAAAATGCCATCATTGCAGATCCTGAACATATTGAAACAAAAGAAGAGTTATTAGTAAAATTTGAGGGACTTAAGTCTTCTTAAATCAGGTTGATTTAATGTTAATTCGAAGTTCTTTTGGAATTTCAAAAGTGATATTTTCTAAAATGCCATCTGTTTCAATAAGCGATGTGCAACCTAAGCTTTTTAAATGATCAATCACCTGTTGTACTAAAATCTCAGGCGCAGAAGCTCCTGCTGTTACGCCGATTGTATGTGCGTTTATTAACCACTCTTTTTGGATGTCAGATGCAAAATCAATTAAATAAGCTTGTTTGCTGTTTCGCCTTGCTAGCTCGGCTAGGCGATTTGAATTAGACGAATTTTTAGAACCTACGACTAAAACAATGTCTGCGCGTGATGATAATTGTTTCACTGCTTGCTGGCGATTGGTTGTAGCATAGCAGATATCATTTTTGCGAGGGCTGCGAATATTAGGAAAACGTTTTTTTAAAGCATCTATAATTTGAGCAGCATCATCAACGGATAAAGTTGTTTGAGTGGTAAAGCAAAGATTATTTTCGTTTTTTACCTGTAGCTTTTTTACATCATCAATTGATTCGATTAAATAAATACCACCTTCGGGATTGTTATATTGTCCCATTGTACCATCTACTTCAATATGCCCAGCATGGCCGATTAAAATAACCTCTTCACCACGATAACTCGATCTAGCCACTTCCATATGTACTTTGGTTACAAGTGGGCAAGTGGCATCAAAAACACGGAGTTTACGTTGTTTGGCTTCCTCACGGATAGCTTTAGACACTCCATGCGCTGAAAAGATAAGAATTGAGTTATCGGGTACTTCGCTAATATCTTCAATGAAAATTGCCCCTAATTCTTTTAGGCGATTAACGACATAGCGATTGTGTACTACTTCGTGACGGACATAAACTGGTGCGCCAAACAATTCTAGTGCACGTTCAACAATTGTGATAGCACGATCAACACCAGCGCAAAACCCGCGAGGATTGGCCAAAATAATTTGCATACTATACAGTCTTCTTTGGTTTTTTATAATTACTGAAAATAAATAGTCCAATACCAACGCAGATTGCACAGTCAGCAATATTAAAAGTTGGATAGTGCCAGTCACCAAAATTGACATCTAAAAAGTCAATCACAAATCCATGATAAAGACGATCAAATAAATTACCTAATGCACCGCCTAAAATCATTGATAACGACAAGTTCTCTAATTTTTGTTGGCGAGTGTTGCGGTATAACATACGTACTATCACGGCACTGATAATTAAAGCGATAGCAGCAAGCATCATACGTTGCCCTTCAAAAATGCTAAAGGCAGCGCCAATATTGCGTACATAAGTGATAGAGAAGAATGGCAAAAGATTCACTGATTCAAATAGCGAGAAATTATTTATAATCCAAAATTTACTTGCGATATCAATGATAAAAACAATGATTGCAAATAATAACCAGTAAAGTCCATTATCTTTTTTCATATAGTTTGTGCTCATTATTATGTTTCCGCCGACAATCGTCGACGGAAAAGGTACTAGATTGCTTAAGGGATTGGCATAGCTCCATTTAATTTACTAAATAGATTGCTATGCGAAATGCCTTACCTCGCCTTTGCCGTGAATGTTTTCTTCACAACGCTTACATAAATGTGATGTTGGCTCATTATCGATGGTATAGTGCCAGCAACGAGGGCATTTATCACCTTGTGCTTTAGCGAGTTCAATTTTTAGTCCTTGAATATCGCTTTGCACCGCATTTTCAGGTGCTTCTTGTAATGGTTTTACGCTAGCTTGTGATGTTAGTAATACAAAGCGTAATTCGTTTTCTAATTTAGCTAATGTTGCTGCAATATCTTTATCAGCATAAAGCGTAACAGCAGCTTCAAGTGCACCACCAATCACTTTATCATTACGACCTTGTTCAAGCACTTTATTCACTTCGCTACGAATGGTTAAAATCTGAGCCCAATATTCGCTATTTAATGCTTCGCTTTCTGGCAATGTAAATAGTGCTGTATACCACTCATCTTCAAAAACAAATTCTTGTTTATCAGCCATTGGCAGATATTGCCAAATTTCATCAGCAGTGAATGATAAAATAGGTGCAATCCAACGAACCATTGCTTGCGCAATATGATATAAAGCAGTTTGGCAACTGTGACGGGCAATACTATCACTTTTTGCTGTGTATTGGCGATCTTTAATAATATCTAAATAGAATGATCCCATTTCGATTGAGCAAAATTGCATAATACGTTGTACAACTTTATGGAAATCGTAATTTTCATAAGCCTGAATAATTTGTTCTTGTGCTTCTTTTGCCATACTAACTGCCCAGCGATCAAGAATAACCATATCTTCTTGTTTTACCATATCTTTAGCTGGATCAAATCCATTTAAATTTGCCAGTAAAAAACGTGCGGTATTACGAATACGGCGATAACTATCGGCAGCTCGTTTGATAATTTCTTCCGAATAACTCATTTCACCTGAATAATCGGTCGATGCAATCCATAGGCGTAAAATATCAGCCCCAAGTTTGTTCATCACTTCTTGTGGTGTCACAATATTACCTAGTGACTTAGACATTTTACGGCCTTGACCGTCAACCACAAAACCATGTGTTAATACTTGTTTATAAGGGGCTTTATTATCAATTGCTGTTGATAACATTAATGAAGACATAAACCAACCACGATGTTGATCTGAACCTTCTAAATAAAGTTCTGCATCATGTCCTTCAAATTCAGGGCGTGCACGCACAACAGAAGAGAATGTTGATCCTGAGTCAAACCAAACATCTAACGTATCAGGTACTTTACGATAATCATCAGCATCAGGACCTAAAAGATCTTTAATATCAGCATCCCACCAAGCTTGAATGCCATCTTTTTCAACTAACTGTGCAACTTTTTCAACTAATGCTAGTGTATCAGGATGAAGTTCTTCGGTCTCTTTGTGAACAAACAACGTCATAGGTACACCCCATGTGCGTTGGCGAGAAATGCACCAATCAGGGCGATTAGTAACCATGGTTTCAATGCGTGCTTGTCCCCAATCAGGGATCCAACGAACTTGCTTAATTTCTTTTAATGATTGGGTTCGCAGACCTTGTTTATCCATGCTAATAAACCATTGTGGTGTTGCACGATAAATAACCGGTGTTTTATGACGCCAACAACATGGATAGCTATGTTCAATATTTTCAAAGTGTAATAGTGCGTTATGTTCTTTTAATATTTCAATGACAATTTTATTCGCTTTAAAGACAAATAACCCATCGAGACCAGCGCCCGTTCCAGGCAAGTAACAACCATTACCACCAACTGGATTTGCCACTTCAAGACCATATTTTTGACCGACCATAAAGTCTTCTGTACCATGTCCCGGTGCGGTATGCACAGCTCCTGTACCTGCATCAATTGTAACGTGTTCGCCAAGTACAACTGGTTCATCAAAATCAAGGAATGGGTGTTTAAAACGTAACAACTCAAGAGCATTACCTTGGCAGCTACCTAATACTTTCCATTGGTCGATATTGGCGCGTTGCATTACAGATTCAACTAAATCAGTTGCTAAAATTAAGCACTCTTTATCATTGATTTGAACAAGTTGATATTCAAAATCGGCATTTAAAGCTATCCCTCGGCTAGCTGGTAATGTCCAAGGCGTGGTTGTCCAGATAACAGCATAAATGGTTAAATCAGTATTGATACCAAATTTATTTGCTACAGCTTGATTATCAACAGCTTTAAATTTCACATCAATTGCTGGCGATGATTTATCATAATATTCAACTTCTGCTTCGGCTAAAGATGACATACAATCGGTACACCAATAAACAGGTTTAGCGCCTTTAACTAAATGACCGTTTTTTATCACTCTACCTAACGCACGGATAATATTCGCTTCGGTATTGTAGTCCATTGTACGGTAAGGGTTTTGCCAATCACCTAGTACGCCCATACGGATAAAATCAGCTTTTTGTAGTTCAACTTGTGAAGCGGCATAATCGCGGCAAATTTGACGAAACTCAGCAGGTGTTACTTTTACACCTGGTTTTCCTACTTGCTCTTCAACTTTTTGTTCAATCGGTAAGCCATGACAATCCCATCCTGGAATATAAGGGGAATTATAACCGCTTAACCCTTTTGATTTGATAATAATATCTTTAAGGATTTTATTAACGGCGTGACCAATATGTAGTTTTCCGTTTGCATAAGGAGGGCCATCATGCAGAATAAAGTTTTTTTTACCTTTTTTGGCCGAGCGAATTTTGCGATAAAGTTCTTTATCGTACCAATTTTGTAACATTGCTGGTTCGCGTTTAGCAAGATCTCCTCGCATTGGGAATCCAGTTTCCGGTAGATTCAATGTATTTTTATAGTCTGTCATGCTGATTTATTCCAGTTAAATGTGTTGATACTACTTTTTATTGGTTAATTTTGCACTGATCTTTTTCGCAGTGCAAATATCTTGTGTAATTTGTTGTTTTAATTCTGCTAATGAGTCAAATTTTTTCTCATCGCGTAATTTTTTGATGAACGTTATGTCTAAATATTGTCCATATATATTACTCGAAAAGTCAAAAAGATTTACTTCAAGTATTGCGGTTTTTCCATTAATAGTTGGTCTTATCCCAATATTGGCAATACCGTTATAATGCTGATTATTGCAGATATTTTTGACTTTAACAAAATAGACTCCTTGTAGTGCAGGCTTTTTTCGATGTAAGTGAATATTTGCTGTTGGAAATCCCAATTCCCTTGCTAAAGCATTGCCATGAACTACGCGACCTTGAATTGTATAATCACGGCCTAATAGACAATGAGCCAATTCAAAATCACTATTCAAAAGTGCTTGGCGAATAGCAGTACTACTTATACGAAAATTATTCCAAACAAATGTTGGTATGCTTTCTACTACAAAATCATGATTTCGCGAATATTGTTGTAGAAGGTTGATATCCCCTTTACGTTCAAATCCGAACCGAAAATCATCACCAATTGTAATGTATTTAGCTTGTAGCTTATTGATCAACCAATCTTGAATAAAATGATCGGCAGACATATTGGCAAAAGTTTGGGTAAATGGAATAGCAATAATATAGTCGATACCTAATTTTTCAATAAAAATAACTTTTTCATGAAATGAAGTTAAACGTGACGGCGCATTATCTTGGGCAAAAAACTCTAGTGGTTGCGGCTCAAATAACATCACAACAGTGGGAAGATTGAGTTTTTTACCTTGTTTAATAATATGGTTAATTAATTGTTGATGTCCTAAATGCACGCCATCAAAATTTCCCAAGGTTAGAACACATTGAGAAAACTGATTTTTTAGATTAGTTATACCACGGATAATCTTCATGAAAACAATGTTATTTATATTAAGTAACCAAGAATTATACCAATCTTTCTTGAAGATGCACGCAATATAAAGTTAGATTTTGTCGCTTTTCTTCAAGCATTTTCACTGTTTGAGATAAAATGCTAAGTGACTCGGTCATACTTTAAACTGTTGTGATTCAAACATACCCATTTATAAAATTAATAATGGTTTAGTGCTCGCAAAAATTCTTGCCTTGTGCTTGGGTTTGTTTTAAACCCGCCTCCGAGGGCAGTTGTTGTTGTAATACTATTGGAGTCTTTAATGCCTCGGGATTTAACGCAATAATGGGTTGCATCAATAGAAACCGCTACATTAACCGTACCTAGTAGTGTTTGTAGTGCCACTAAAATTTGTTGTGTTAATCTTTCTTGTACTTGAGGGCGTTGGGAAAAAAAAGTTACAATTCGATTAATTTTCGATAAACCAATGACTTTATCTTTGGGAATATAAGAAACCGTTGCTTTACCGTCTATTGTGACAAAATGGTGTTCACAGACACTAGTTAGTGTAATATCGCGAACCGTTATCATTTCATCAACTTGCATTTTATTTTCGATTAACGTAATTTTTGGAAAATTTTCGTAATAAAGACCAGAAAAAATCTCATCAACATACATTTTCGACACACGGTGAGGAGTTTGTGCAAGGCTATCATCAGATAGATCAAGTTCCATTAGCTTCATAATTTCACGAAAATGCGACTCGATTTTTGCTTTACGCTCATTATTATCTATAACTAGACGGCATAATGGTGTTTCAAGATTTTTAGCTGCAAGGGCTTCTTTGACTTTTTGCGCGGCAGGGCTTAATTGTGTCATTTATTACATACTCAAGCGAAAATGAATGCGTTATTATATAACACTCATTGCGCAATATACAGTTGTTTACACATGATTTTATACTGAAACATAGTGTTACCTGAAACTTTTTTACATTATATTGTTGACTTGGTAAGAATATTATTACCAATTAGGTGTTATACTATCAGCCATTAAATTAAATAATGTTTAGGTAACCATAATGCCAAATAATACACCGATTATTTTAATTGATGGATCATCTTATCTTTATCGTGCTTTTTTTGCTTGTCCACCATTAACCAATGCTAAAGGTGAGCCTACAGGCGCTATTTTTGGTGTGGTTAATATGGTTCGTAGTTTAATTAATCAGTACAATCCTACACATATTGCCGTGGTTTTTGATGCAAAAGGAGGATCATTTCGCAATGAGCTTTATAATGAATATAAAGCCACGCGAGATGAAATGCCTGAAAATCTTCGTCCGCAAATCGAACCTATTCATACTATTTTGAAAGCCATGGGATTACCATTACTTTGTATTGAAGGTGTTGAAGCAGATGATGTAATTGGTACATTAGCAAGACAGGCTGAGAGGGAGAATCTAGAAGTATTAATCAGTACTGGTGATAAAGATATGGCACAGCTAGTGAGCGATAGAATTACATTGATTAATACGATGAATAATACCCAATTAGATTCACAAGGGGTAATAAAGAAATTTGGTGTTCCGCCAGAAAAAATTATTGATTATTTAGCTTTAAGAGGCGATTCGTCTGATAATATTCCTGGCGTACCAGGTATAGGTGAAAAGACAGCACAAAGTTTGTTATCTGAATTTGATGGTGTAGAAGATATTTATAATCGGTTAGACGATATTGAAAAATTGAAGATCCGAGGCGCTAAATCTTTAAAACAGAAATTGATTGATAATCAAAATGATGCCGATCTTTCTTATTTACTTGCAACAATCAAAACTGATGTTAAGTTAGATTTTTCCAATGAACAATTATTGGTAGGTGATATTGATGTTAAGGCTCTAGTTGAATTATTTAATTATTATGGTTTTCATCGTTGGCAAAAAGAATTAATGGCTGGTACTTTTTTAAATCAGCAGAAAAATCAAGTTATAGAAGGTGATGATAATTACTTCATTCAAGAAGAACAAACAACAGCACAAAAAAGAGAGACTGATTACCAGTGTATATTAACTGAAAAGCAATTAGATGAATGGATCACAAAATTAACAAATAGCGAACTATTTGCTTTTGATACTGAAACAGATAATGTTGATCACGTGCATGCTAAATTAGTTGGTATATCATTAAGTGTTGAACCTCATCAAGCGGCTTATATTCCACTTTCTCATCAGTATTTAGGTGTTCCTAAGCAATTACCACTAGATGATGTATTAGCTAAATTAAAACCAATATTTGAAAATCCAGAAATCAAAAAAATTGCCCAAAATGCAAAATTTGATTACAGCGTGCTAGCAAATTATGGCATAACCATACAAGGGATTGCGTTTGATACTATGATTGAATCTTATGTATTAAATAGTACTGACCGTCATGATATGGATAGTTTGGCCAATCGTTATTTGGATCATAAAACCATTACTTATGATGAATTAACTAAATTTGATAAAATTCAGGTTACTATTGATAATATTGATGTGGAAAAAACCACACAATATGCTGCTGAAGATGCTGATGTTACCTTACAATTGCATAATAAATTATGGCCAGATCTTGAAAAAGATGAAAAATTAAAAGCTCTATTCACAGATATTGAAATGCCTCTCACCACTTTGATAGCAGAAATGGAACGAACAGGCGTTTTGATTGATGTCAAGTTATTAAATAAACATTCTAGTGAATTGAGAAAGAAATTAAACGAAATTCAAGAAACGTTACAATTGTTGGCAGGTGAAAAATTTAATCCAGCATCACCTAAACAGATTCAAGCTCTTTTATTTGATAAACATCAATTACCAGTTCTCAAAAAGACACCAAAGGGCGAACCATCAACCAGTGAAGATGTTTTGAGTGAGCTAGCTAATCAATACGAATTGCCACGCATGATCTTGCTTTATCGTAGTTTAGCTAAGTTAAAAAATACCTATACCGATAAATTGCCATTGATGGTTAGTCCTATCGATCATCGTATTCATACCAATTATAATCAAATTGGTACTGTAACTGGGCGATTGTCGTCAAATGAGCCAAATTTACAACATATCCCAGTGCGAAATGAAGAAGGGCGACGAATTCGCCAAGCTTTTATTGCACCAAAGGGATATAAAATTATTTCGGCAGACTACTCGCAAATTGAATTACGGATCATGGCGCATCTATCACAAGATAAAAGTTTACTTTATGCTTTTTCTCATGATAAAGACATTCACCGTGTTACGGCTAGTGAAATTTTGGGTAAAACTGAATCTGAAGTGACTTCTGAAGAGCGAAGACGTGCAAAAGCGGTTAACTTTGGATTAATTTATGGTATGAGCGCCTTTGGTTTATCTAAACAAATTAATATTGCGCGTAAAGAAGCTCAGTTTTATATCGATCGTTATTTTGAGCGCTATCCAGGTGTTCAAGCGTATATGGACCAAATTCGCCAACAAGCTGCTGAACAAGGTTATGTTGAAACCCTATCTGGTCGACGTTTGTATCTTCCTAAAATTAAATCTGGAAGCGCCATTGAACGACGCGGTGCTGAGCGTGCAGCCATTAATGCCCCAATGCAAGGTACAGCGGCTGATATTATTAAAACAGCAATGATTAAGGTAAGTGAATGGATAAAAAGCTTACCTGTAGATAATATTAGAATGGTTATGCAAGTACACGATGAGTTAGTATTTGAAGTAAAAGAAGAATTAGTTGAGCAATATAAAGCTCAGATAAAATCGATCATGGAAAATTGTTACCAACTATCTATACCATTAAAAGTGGATGTAGGTTTCGGTAATAATTGGGATGAAGCACATTAATCATACTAAATTAGTACTAAATAATTCAGCCTTATCTGTCTAGTTAAGGCTGATATTATACTTAAACGTATACTTTCCTGAAACTTTTTAACAAGTTAAATTAACCTGTTAACTATAATGGAACTATTGCCGAAACCTTTCGTCGTGTTAGAATAAGCAACTAAATTGAATCGATACAAACATATTATTCTGCTTGTTGATATATAGCAGAATTAAAGGAAATGGTGCTGGTATTCGTTTTGTTGTTAAAGCTCTATTTTCGTTATTATTAGGATTATTTCATGAAAATCAAAACCCGTTTTGCACCTAGCCCAACAGGCTATTTACATGTAGGTGGTGCACGTACAGCACTTTATTCTTGGCTTTATACTCGCCATGCAAAAGGTGCATTTGTATTACGCATTGAAGATACCGATCTTGAGCGCTCAACGCCTGAAGCGATTAAAGCAATAATGGAAGGTATGAATTGGTTAAAATTATCATGGGACGAAGGTCCTTATTATCAAACTAAACGCTTTGATCGTTATAATCAAGTCATCGATGAAATGTTAGCCAAAGGCACAGCTTATCGTTGCTACTGTTCTAAAGAGCGCCTTGAAAAATTGCGTGAAGAGCAAATGGCAAAAGGTGAAAAAGCGCGTTACGATGGGCATTGCCGTTGTGCTTCAGTACAACAAGAGCATACTCATGATGAGCCACATGTTGTTCGTTTTGCTAACCCTACTGATGGCACCGTTATTTTTAATGATTTAATCCGTGGTCCAATTGAGATTGCTAATAAAGAGCTTGATGATCTTATTATTCGCCGCACTGATGGTTCACCAACTTATAATTTCTGTGTCGTTGTTGATGATTGGGATATGGAAATTACCCATGTTATTCGTGGTGAAGATCACATCAACAACACACCACGCCAGATCAATATTCTAGAAGCATTAGGAGCGCCAATTCCTAAATATGGTCATGTATCAATGATTTTAGGGGATGATGGACAAAAATTATCTAAACGTCACGGAGCGGTTAGTGTCATGCAATATCGTGATGATGGTTATTTGCCCGAAGCATTACTTAACTATTTAGTGCGTCTTGGTTGGTCACACGGTGATCAAGAGATATTTTCTGTTCCGGAAATGATTAGTTATTTTTCATTAGATGCGGTTAGTAAATCAGCCAGTGCCTTTAATACTGAAAAATTACTTTGGTTAAATCACTATTATATCAACCATCTTGATGCGGATTATGTTGCTCAACATTTAATTTGGCATATGAACCAACAAGGATATGATTTATCACAAGGTCCTGATCTTATCACTATTATTAAGTTATTTGGTGAACGTTGTAAAACGCTTAAAGAGATGGCTGAATCATGTGCTTATTGCTATCGAGATTTTGAAGATTATGATGCCGATGCGGCTAAAAAACATTTGCGCCCAGTCGCCAAAGAGCCATTAGAAACAATTAAAGCAAAAATTGAAGCTATTGCTGACTTTGATTGGCAAATTGATAAAATTCATCATGCGATTGAAGCAACTGCAACCGAGCTTAATGTTGGTATGGGTAAAGTTGGCATGCCATTACGCGTTGCTGTAACAGGTATCGGGCAATCGCCATCGGTTGATACAACTGTTTTTGCGGTAGGCAAAAAACGAGCGCTTGCTAGAATTGATAAGGCTTTGGCATATATTAATCAACGTGAGCAATCTCAAAATTAATATATTTATTGCAGGGAAATCCCTGCAACCTTTTTTGTCAAAGTGAGAACTTCTATGGTTCGCTTAAAAAAACGCTATTGGATCTTACTCAGTATCTTATTTTTCCTCATACTGTTTTGCTTGTTTGGGTGGCATTATTGGCAGACTTTCAAGCAGAAAAATGGGATTATTGTTGATTGGCATGGTGCTAGCGTTGGCTTTAAAGGTCTTACTTTTGACGAACTTACTGTCAGTAAACCATCCCAAGTTTCTATAACTGCTAAAAATTTATCAATTTCATTATCGCAGTTAACTGCAAATAATTTAGATATTTATTGGCAACCCAATGAATCTGAAATAGCTTTAGAAACTATTGAAAATACGGTTGATACAACGACTGAAACGCTTAATCAATCTGATCCCGATCTCTCTTTGATTTCAACTATTATTTATTGGTTACCTAAAACGATTCATATAGATACACTGCGACTTTATGAACAAAATAAAGCGAGATTAGATTTAAAAGTTGATATAAGTAAACAGCAAGAAGCAATACAACTTAATTTATCAACCAATACCCAAGAAATAACACAATTGTCTGCCATTTTGTTGTTTAATCAACAGGCTTTGCGGATTGACATACAAAACGGCCTTTTTAAAACATCCCTAAATCAATTTGGTTTACAAAATAGTAATTTAGTCTTACCGTTTACTGGATGGCTATCTAGTCATCAATTGGAATTAATAACTTCGGATAAAGCATCAATTAGTTTAGAAAAAGCAAATCTTTCTGATGATTTAATCCTTGGTTCTTCCAATGGGGATTTCAATATTCAACTTAAATCAAACATTCCATTTGATAGTAACCAACTATCTGCTATAGCAACATTAACCATTAATAAACTCAATGGTATTTATAAAACTAGTGAAATCAAATCGGTTACAGGCGATATCAATATTATTATTAAAGATAACCAATTTACTATTTCAACACCGGTATTAAATATTCAAGAAGTAAATATGGGGATCGCTTTTGAAAAGATTAAATTAGTTGGAAGCTATTTAGCCTCGTTTAAAGCACCAAACAAAGGAACGGTTACATGGAAAAAAGCTCAAGCTAATATATTCTCTGGTTTGGTTTTTATTGAAGAAAATAAATTGAATTTAGCTAAATTACCCCAACAATTTAATTTAAGGTTAAAACAGATACAACTAAAAGATATTTTTAAGCAATATCCTTCTGAAGGGCTTGCTGGTGATGGTGCAATTGATGGAGTTTTACCTATTACGTTATCAGAGATAAAGAAAAAGGGTGAAACAGCTTTAAAATTTGTCATTAACAATGGCAAGTTAGTTACGATCAACGAGGGTTATTTACAATTTGAAAATTCTGCTCTCAAAAGCTATGGGCAAAATAACCCCAATATGAAAATACTCACTGATATTATTAAAAATTTTCATTATACTAAGTTACAAGGCGCAGTTGATTACGCTAATGACATTGCCAAATTAAAATTGAATATTCAAGGCAGTAATTTGGATGTCGAAAATGGCAAAGCGGTTAATTTAAATATCAACCTTGAAGAAAATATGACTAAATTGCTCATGAGTTTACAGTTATCCGATCAAATTAGTGAGCCAATCCGTAAACGTATTGAAGCTTATTTAAAAAATAAATCTTCAAAATAAGGGGTTATTTTATGGTACGAAATGTTATTGCAATTATAATATTAGCAGGTGTATTAACGGGATGTTCACCAACAGTTAAAGTTCAAGCACCGAGTGAACCAATTAATATCAATTTAAATGTTAAGATAGACCATGAAATTAATATTAAGGTTGATAAAGCTTTAGATAATATAATCAATAAATCTGGATTATATTAATTAATAAGTTTTATTTTTATCTGTCTTTTTGATTATAAGTTTTAATAAAAATCTATACTCACATTTAAATAAATAAAATACGATGTATTTATTAAGGAGTTTGTTATGAATATCTGTAAGAAAGCAACCTTGGCATTATTTTCAGTTGTGTTATCTTTTTCTGCGTTTGCATTAAATTTAGATCAAGCAATAGATTCATTAAGCCAAGCCAAAGCTCAAGGGATAGTTGGTGAACAGGCTGATGGTTATTTAGGTGTAGTGAAAAACGAAGGTAACGCTTCTGAAATTGCGCAATTAATTAATCAGGCTCGTAAAGAACAATACCAAAAAGTATCAGCTGAAAGTAATGTCCCTTTAAATGAAGTAGAAAAAAAGGCCGGTAGTAAAGCGCAAGAAAAGACCCCAGCAGGTCAATATATAAAGCGACAAGGCCAATGGTTAAAAAAATAATTGCTACTTTTTTCAGTAGTAAGAAAAGTATAATCACATTATGCTTTAATTGTGTATAAATAATGTGTATTCTGTTTGTTTAAATATTTGTTTTATGTTTAACAAAATAAAAAAATTTATCTAGTTAGTTTTTACTTGTAACAGTATCGCTTATGCGATTTGAAATGGAGAAAATCAATGTGTTCGATTTTAGGTATTCTTGATATTAAATCAGATCCAGAACAACTACGAACAAAAGCATTAGAGCTATCATGTCTACAGCGTCATCGTGGTCCTGATTGGTCTGGTATCTTTGCGTCTGATAAAGCAATTCTTGCTCATGAACGTTTATCAATTGTAGATGTTAATACAGGATCTCAGCCTCTTTATAATAAAGATAAAACCCTAGTTTTAGCGGTAAATGGCGAAATTTATAATCATCAAGAACTCCGAAATCAGTACAAAGATCGTTATGAGTTTCAAACAGGTTCTGACTGTGAAGTGATTCTTGCTTTATATCAAGAAAAAGGTATTGATTGCCTTGATGAATTACAAGGTATGTTTGCTTTTATCCTTTATGATATCAATAAAGGCAGCTATTTTATTGGCCGTGACCATATTGGTATTATTCCAATGTATACAGGTCATGATGAAAATGGCACATTTTATGTTGCCTCTGAAATGAAAGCATTAGTGCCTGTTTGTAAAACAATTGAAGCTTTCCCTCCAGGATGCTATCTATCTAGTACCGAAGGTGAAATCAAAACGTATTACAAACGTGACTGGATGGATTACGAAAATGTGAAAGACAATAAGACGGATATTAATGCACTGCGTGTTGCATTAGAAGAGTCTGTAAAAAGTCATTTAATGTCTGACGTGCCATATGGTGTTTTATTGTCAGGTGGACTTGATTCTTCCGTCATTTCAGCGATCACTAAAAAATTCTCAGCACGTCGTGTTGAAGATCACGAAAAATCAGAAGCATGGTGGCCACAGTTACACTCATTTGCTGTAGGTTTAAAAGGTGCTCCAGATCTAAAAGCTGCACAAGCGGTTGCTGATCATCTAGGTACAGTTCACCACGAAATTAACTTTACCATTCAAGAAGGTATTGACGCGATTCGTGACGTAATTTATTTCATTGAAACTTATGATGTCACCACAATCCGTGCTTCAACACCAATGTATTTAATGGCACGTAAAATCAAAGCAATGGGAATAAAAATGGTACTTTCTGGTGAAGGTGCTGATGAAGTGTTCGGCGGTTACCTCTATTTCCACAAAGCGCCAAATGCTAAAGAGTTCCATGAAGAAACCGTACGTAAATTAGCAGCACTGCATATGTATGATTGTGCACGTGCGAATAAAGCAATGGCGGCTTGGGGCGTTGAAGCTCGAGTACCATTCCTTGATAAAAAATTCTTAGATGTCGCAATGCGCATTAATCCAAAAGATAAAATGTGTGGTAGCAATGGCAAAATGGAAAAACATATTGTCCGCGAAGCATTTGAATCTTACTTACCTGCATCGGTTGTTTGGCGTCAAAAAGAACAATTCTCTGATGGTGTTGGTTATAGTTGGATTGATACATTAAAAGAAATTGCAGAAAGTAAAATTACTGATCAGCAATTAGAAAATGCAAAATTCCGCTTCCCATATAATACGCCAACTTCGAAAGAAGCTTATATGTATCGTGAAATTTTCAATGAACTATTTCCAGTTGAAAGTGCAGCTCATTGTGTACCAGGTGGTCCAACTGTTGCATGTTCAACTGCTAAAGCAATTGAATGGGATGAATCATTTAAGAATTTAAACGATCCATCTGGACGTGCGGCGGTTGGTGTTCATAACGACGCTTATAAAAAATAATTGATTTTAGCGATAATTATTTGATATAAAAAACGGGGAATATTCCCCGTTTTTTATTAACGATAGACTAAATTAAATTATTAATGCGCATCGCCTTTAGGTGCACCAATCGGTAAAATCGTACGACCAAATTGCTCATTAATCACTTCTGCCATTGCTAAATAAACAGCACTTGCTCCACAAATAATGCCTTCAAAACCTGCAATATGAATAATGCCATGGTTACCTGAAATATTACCAATAGCTAATAAAGCAAATAAAACGGTTAAACTAGCAAAAACAAATTGTAATGCGCGGTTGCCTTTTAATGTACCAATAAACATAAAGCCAGTAAAAATTCCCCATAACGCAAGGAAAATACCAACAAAAGTGGCATCAGATGGCGCTGTCGCTGGTGAAGTTGGTAAATACCAAATACCCACTAACGCAATCCAAAAGAAACCATAAGAAGTAAATGCCGTTGTACCAAACGTATTACCTTTTCGAAATTCTAAAATACCAGCAATGACTTGCGCAAGGCCGCCATAAAAAATACCCATTGAGACAATTACTGTCATAGCAGGAAAAAATCCAGCATTATGAATATTCAATAAAATTGTTGTCATACCAAATCCCATTAAGCCAAGAGGGCCTGGATTTGCAAGTTTTGTTTGTTCCATAAGGATCCTATAAATTAAGTAAGATGATTAAAGAGCGGCAATAATAAGTGTAGAAAACTCCATAATCAAGGTTTTAGAAAAATAATTTTTTTGTACCCCCTTGATATTAATAATAACGTTCCCATTTATGTGAAAACAAAAAACATTTCTTTGTGAAGTAAGGGCTTGAAAATTAAAATTTAAGACTTATATACAAGAAATAAAATACAGGTTTTGAGGAGAAAAGATTATGGGTAAAATTATTGGTATTGATTTAGGTACAACAAATTCATGTGTTGCTGTAATGGACAATGGTCAAGCAAAAGTATTAGAAAACGCTGAAGGCGATCGTACAACCCCTTCTATTATTGCTTATACACAAGATGGAGAAATCTTAGTTGGTCAACCAGCAAAACGTCAAGCAGTAACCAATCCACAAAATACACTATTTGCAATTAAACGTTTAATTGGTCGTCGTTTTGAAGATGCCGAAGTACAACGTGACGTTAGCATCATGCCATATAAGATCGTAAAAGCTGACAATGGCGACGCATGGGTTGATGTTAAAGGTCAAAAAATTGCACCGCCACAAATTTCTGCTGAAGTATTGAAAAAAATGAAAAAAACAGCAGAAGATTATCTTGGTGAAGCAGTAACTGAAGCGGTTATTACTGTTCCTGCTTATTTTAACGATGCACAACGTCAAGCAACTAAAGATGCTGGTCGTATTGCAGGACTTGATGTAAAACGTATCATCAACGAACCAACAGCCGCAGCGCTTGCTTATGGTTTAGATAAAGATGTAGGTAACCGAACTATTGCGGTTTATGACCTTGGTGGTGGTACATTTGATATATCTATTATCGAAATTGACGATGTTGATGGCGAAAAAACCTTTGAAGTATTAGCAACAAATGGTGATACTCACTTAGGTGGTGAAGATTTTGACTCACGCTTAATCAATTATTTAGTTGACGAATTTAAACGTGAACAAAACTTCGATCTAAAAAATGATCCGCTAGCAATGCAACGACTAAAAGAAGCGGCAGAAAAAGCGAAAATTGAATTATCATCAGCGCAACAAACTGATATTAATTTACCTTATATCACTGCTGATGCAAGTGGTCCAAAACATTTAAATATTAAAGTGACTCGCGCTAAATTAGAATCATTAGTAGAAGATTTAGTTAAACGTTCAATGGATCCTGTAAAAACAGCATTACAAGATGCAGGTCTTTCTGTTTCTGACATTAAAGACGTTATTCTTGTTGGTGGGCAAACTCGTATGCCAATGGTTCAAAAAGCGGTTGCTGACTTTTTTGGTAAAGAGCCACGTAAAGATGTAAACCCTGACGAAGCGGTTGCAGTTGGTGCGGCTGTTCAAGGTGGTGTACTTGGTGGTGATGTTAAAGATGTATTATTACTTGATGTAACTCCATTGTCTTTAGGTATTGAGACTATGGGTGGTGTAATGACAACTTTAATTGAAAAGAACACAACTATTCCAACAAAACATAGTCAAGTGTTCTCAACAGCTGAAGATAATCAATCAGCAGTAACCATTCATGTATTACAAGGCGAACGTAAACGTGCGGGTGATAACAAATCATTAGGTCAATTTAACCTAGACGGTATTCAACCTGCACCTCGTGGTATGCCACAAATTGAAGTTACTTTTGATATTGATGCTGATGGTATTTTGCATGTATCTGCGAAAGACAAAAATACTGGACGTGAACAAAAAATTACGATTAAAGCCTCATCAGGATTAAGTGAAGAAGAGATTCAAAAAATGGTTAATGATGCAGAAGCAAATGCCGATGCAGATCGTAAATTTGAAGAACTAGCTCAAACTCGTAACCAAGCAGATCATCTAGTTCATTCAACACGTAAACAAGTGACTGAAGCAGGTGATCAGTTATCAGCTGATGATAAAAAAGCAATTGAAGATGCCGTAAGTGCTTTAGAAACTGCTGCTCGTGGCGAAGATAAAGCAGAAATTGAAGCAAAAATTAATGCATTAATGGAAGCTTCTAAAAAATTGCTTGAATTAGCACAACAACAAGCTCAAGCAGCTCAAGGTGCAGAAACAAATAGTGGAAGCTCTAATGCGCAAGATGATGTTGTTGATGCAGACTTCAAAGAAGTTGATGATAATAAAAAATAATCATTAGTTACTATGTTTTTTAATGAGTTATTCCAACAAGTTTTAAACATGTAATACATTAAACGGGCGCGAGGTAACTCAAGCCCGTTTAGTTGTTTATAAAATCATAAAAATAAAGGTTAATTATGGCGAAGAAAGATTATTATGAAACATTGGGCGTCAGTAAAAGTGCCAGTGAAAGTGAGATAAAAAAAGCCTATAAACGCCTAGCCATGAAATATCATCCTGATAAAAATCAGGATAATAAAGCTGAAGCTGAAGAAAAATTCAAAGAAGTAAAAGAAGCTTACGAAGTCCTAACCGATCCGCAAAAAAAAGCCGCTTATGATCAATATGGTCATGCTGCTTTTGAACAAGGTCAAGGCGGTGCAGGAGGATTTGGTGGATTTGGCGGATTTGGCGGCGGTGCTTTTGAAGATATATTCAATGATGTCTTTGGTACTGGTGGTCGTGGACAAAACGCATCTCGCGGCAATGACTTACAATACAATATCACACTAACATTAGAAGAAGCTGCCGCAGGTGTGAGTAAAGAAATTAAAGTTCCAACGTTAGTAAGCTGTGATACTTGCCATGGACAAGGGGCCGAAAAGTCTTCTGATGTGGTAACGTGTAACACATGTCATGGTGCTGGTGTTGTACAAATACGCCAAGTCCTTTGGACTGTGCAGCAAGAGTGTCCAACTTGTCATGGTCGCGGTAAAGTAGTTAAAAATCCATGTAAAAAATGTCACGGTGAAGGCCGAGTACAAAAAACAAAAACATTATCTGTTACTATTCCTGCTGGTGTTGATACAGGAAATCGTATCCGACTTTCTGGTGAAGGTGAAGCTGGATTAAATGGTGCGCCATCTGGTGATTTATACGTACAAGTGCAAGTTAAATCACATGCTATTTTTGAACGAGACGGTACAAACTTACATTGTGAAATTCCAATTAATATTGTATTAGCATCACTTGGTGGCGAAGTTGAAGTGCCAACACTTAATGGCAAGGTCAGCTTAACAATTCCTGCTGAAACACAAACAGGAAAAATGTTCCGACTACGAGGTAAAGGCATAAAATCGTTGCGTGGTAATGCTGTCGGTGATCTTTACTGTCATGTTGTAGTTGAAACACCAGTTAATTTAACCAGTAAACAAAAAGAGTTACTAAAAGAGTTAGGTGAAAGCTTTAAAGCTGATAAAAACTCTAAACACAGTCCCAAAGAAAAAAGCTTCTTTGACAAAGTGAAAAAGTTTTTTGGTTAATTTGATATAGTAAAAGCACGATTGAACAGTAAAATCACTTGTTCAATCGTGTTTTAGCCAACATTAACACCTCTACACCCATCCCTATTTATTCACAAAAACAAAAAACTTTTAGGCAAAAATTAGTTAATGCAGGTATTAACTTTATTAAAGTTTTTGGTGTTTTTTAGCCAAATTAACCGTTTATGCAACTATTTCGTTTTTACTGCGATCCTGTTTTTTGCTTGCGATATTTTTCGGTTAAAATTGCGACATAAAACTTACCGTCAGTTTCTCGGGATAGATGTAAAGCGTATGGTTTATAGCTCCATATTTTATCCCCTACTATGTTTTTATATTCTTCTTTACCATATTTTTGGGTTAATTCTTTATAAACTTTCTGCTCTATTTCTGCTGTGTATGTCATTTTTTTATAAACATTGAACACAACTAATTTGGTAGGGTTACGCTCTAAGTCATCTTCAAGTCTAATTGTTAATTTTTCGTCTTGATTGTTGGCATTTAAAGTTATTTCATAGCTTTTGATTGTGCCTTCGACTATCGATTTTTTTCCTATTTTTGATGGCGGTAATCGCATTTTCATTTCACTAATTTTTATGTCATTTTCAGAAAGGTGATATTTGTTTTTGAGTAATTCAACCAGTTCCAGTTCGGTTATTCCAAGCTTAACCCCTGCAAGTTCAAGATTTTCCGCCTGCTCTTTTGTTAAACCATCAGCCCAACAGGTTGGGATACAAAATAACAAAGTGAATAATAAAAAGTATTTTTTTAACATTGTTTAGTTTGAATAGTATAATGAATTATGAAGTTATCATTTTATTTTAATAAAATAATAAATTAGAAGCTAGCAAGTGAAAAAATAAGTATGGTGCAAAAAGTAAGCAAAATAAATTCCTCAATCAAACTGATTATTTATACAAAAGAAATACTTAAGGAAGATTATTTTATCATAATATTGGCATTAGAATGCGCCGATAACGAAGCGAGGATAAGCTGACAAATATAAAAATCTTTCAATATGTTAAAATATTCTCCAGAAGCTTAATTGCTATAACTCATCCTCGCCAAAAAATTTCTTCAAAAAAATAGTTAGAGCTTTAACAAACAGCAATGCTCTCACTGATTTAAAAAATCAGCTTATTAAGTAACTAAAAATAAGAAACTAAATAAAATACTTGAATAAGTAGTAGATAGGATGTGATGCACTATAATTCTAAACACTGGCAAATCTATATCTTGAATCTTTTTAGAACATTTTCAAAATAATTTGAAGTTAGCACTAAATTACAACAAGATAATGCTATTGATTTAACACTTTAGTCTAATATTGATAATCATATTGCTGAATATTATATCATTAATATTTTAATTAATTATCTTATTAGATGATTAATAGTTATAAAATTTAAATGAATATAGTGTATTATTAATGCTATTTTTGTATGATTTTTATTGAGTTAAGAGGGTAATGTATATGTTTTTCAAAAAGTTTTGGAAAAAATCACCACCTGATATTAAAAACACACCAAAAGAGCAACAAAGCACACAAGATTATTTAAGTGCGATGATTCGAGATTTTTGGCAACAAGTAAAAAATTCTGAACAATCTCTTAATGAACTTGATATTTTAGATATAATGAAAAATATTAATAATCTATTAGATGAAAATCAGTTAGATGTCATTGCTGAAATTACTGTAGGGGATACTAAGAAACATAAAATTATTTTTACTGCGGATGGAAAAATTGAACGCTTCGAATATGTAATAGAAATTTTCCGACAGGCACCTGATCTTCAGTTTTTCGAAGTAGAAGCATTTCGTCAGCGCATTAATAATGTAGATACATTTGTTATAACATCTAAAGAGAGTTCTTTTTCATTAGGTGCAACTGATTTATTAATTCAATACAAAGAAAGTCGTCGTAAAATATCTATCGGTATTATGTTTGCTAAGACAGTCCCTGAAGAGATGATAAAACAGGCAGAAACGATGGCATTAATCTATCTCGATCATCTATTAGGTGAATATGATTTTGCTGTTAGAGTAGAAGCTGTTGAGTTTTTAAAGATAGATCAGAGTGCTACCACAATTCCTGCTAACCAATTTGTAACTATTTTTGATCGGTTATGGAAAGAAGATTTAAAACATACCGGTATATTTAATATTCAAGAAGATCAATGGATTGTATTTGAATTAACAGATCTTAAAATGTTAGTGCATCGTAATGAAGCGGCTAATTCTTTGTTAGGACATGAAAATTATTGTTATGCACTTAATGTTATAGTTGATGTTGATAGTAAAGAGACACTTTCACTTGTTTATGAATTAGAAGATGCTATTAATCTTGCTTTACGTGCTGATGAGAGGGGAATTCATTGCCAAAACAGTTTTAGTGAAGGTGTAAGAAATATGCTATGGTATGTAGGAAATAAACAGTCAGTACTCCAATTAGTTAAACAAATAACAAACCGATATAATACATTATCAGTTAAAATTGAATGTGAGTTCGATCCTTTTTGGTTACAGTACTTACGCTGGGTTGAGTGTTATCAAGCATAAAAAGTATCTATGATTAATGGATACTTTTTTGCACAATAACTATTGTAGCAGGGGATGTTGAGATACTATTCTAAATTTTGTGTATTTACCTGTTAAAGGTGACGGTTTATATGGTTACCAAATTCTGTAATAAATGGACTCAATGCATTTTCCCTGTTTTAGAGGACATAGCACATTTTTTAGAAGCTTGCTGTATTGCTGAAATAGATAACTTTTTAACCGATCGGTCGGGAAAACTTACTTTCATTAGGAAACCACAGCGCAAATGTTTTTCAGCTATATCGTTTAATACTAAATTAATCATCCAATAACTTAGGTTGATAATATTAAGAGCTCATGACAATTGGATTGATTTAGTGGCTTGTAGTTCTTTTGCCCATGTTTTTGTTCCTTGATGGGCATACATTCTTTTATGATTTCTTCCTGAAGCTGTGATTTTAAATTCAATTCGGCAATTATCTGTTTAAGTTTGTTATTTTCGGTCTCAAGTTCTTTTAAGCGTTTGATATCTGAACTTTCTACTCCACCGTATTTTTTCCGCTATTTATAAAAGTTAAATTACCCATATCATATTTTCGGCAATGGTTATAGTATACTATCCATTTTTTAAGCATAACCACCGCTTTCTATTCGCATTACCCTCTGAATTATTGCATAATACAGAGGGTATAAACTATAAAAATTGAGTTAGGAATAATTATGGAACTTCTTTGTCCAGCGGGATCTTTACCATCATTAAAAGTGGCTATTGATAATGGCGCTGATGCTGTTTATATTGGTTTGAAAGACGATACCAATGCCCGTCATTTTGCTGGTTTAAATTTTAATGAAAAGCGATTGATTGAAGCTTCAGATTATGTACACAAACACGGCAAAAAATTGCATATTGCTATTAATACTTTTGCCCATCCAGAAAATTTTCAGCGTTGGCAATATGCGGTTGATACTGCGGCTAATATTGGTGCTGATGCTTTAATTATTGCCGATCTTGCTATGCTTGATTATGCGGCTGAAAAATACCCTAATCTTGAGCGTCATGTTTCTGTACAAGCGTCGTCGACCAATGAGGAGTCGATTAAGTTTTACTATAATAATTTTCAGGTACATCGCATTGTTTTGCCACGCGTACTTTCAATGCATCAAGTTAAACAGTTATCACAAGTGTCCCCCGTTCCACTCGAGGTGTTTGCTTTTGGTAGCTTGTGTATTATGGCCGAAGGTCGGTGCTATTTGTCATCTTATTTGACTGGCGAATCCCCTAATACCGTTGGCGCTTGTTCACCTGCCAAATTTGTTCGTTGGGAAGAGACCGAAAAAGGACTGGAATCAAGGCTGAATAATGTGTTAATTGATTGCCATAAAAAAGGCGAAAATGCAGGCTATCCAACGCTATGTAAAGGACGCTATTTTGTTGGTCAGGAGCTCTATCATCCTATCGAGGAGCCAACAAGTTTAAATACCATTGAGCTATTGCCTGAACTGTTTGCCGCAAATATTGCATCAGTCAAAATAGAAGGCCGTCAGCGTAGCCCTGCTTATGTTGAGCAAGTCACTAAAGTGTGGCGACAAGCCATCGATCGCTATAAAGCCAATCCGCAATCATTCCAAGCCGAACAACGCTGGATCGATACGCTTGGTTCGGTGTCAGAAGGCACACAAACAACATTAGGCGCTTATCACCGTAAATGGCAATAAGGTGTGAGTTAGCAATAGGTAATGTGCTAACAGCATCAACGTAAATCATTGAGAAAGATCTAACATAAATATAGTGAGCAAAACCATGAAATACGCATTAGGACCAGTGCTTTATTATTGGCCTAAAACTGAAACAGAAGCGTTTTATTACGCCGCTAAAGAGAGTCAAGCGGATATTATTTATATGGGCGAAACGGTTTGTACCAAGCGCCGTGAAATGAAAGTACCAAACTGGATTGAATTAGCAAAAGAGATTGCTAAATCTGGTAAACAGGTAGTGCTTTCTACATTAGCTTTACTTGAAGCACCATCAGAATTAAATGACTTACGGCAATTGGTTAATAATGGGGAGTTTTTAGTCGAAGCAAACGATTTAGCTGCCATTAATGTTGCGCATGAGCATAAATTACCCTTTGTTGCAGGTCCGGCTATTAACTGTTATAACGCTTTAACTCTAAAATTATTACAAAAACAAGGTATGGTTCGCTGGTGTATGCCGGTTGAGCTTTCTCGTGATTGGTTGAGTAATGTGCTTAAACAGTTTGAGAGTTTAAATATTGCACGAAATTTTGAAGTCGAAGTGTTTAGTTATGGTTATTTACCTTTAGCTTATTCAGCTCGCTGTTTTACCGCAAGATCGGAAGATAAGCCTAAAGATAAATGCGAAACTTGTTGTATTAAGTATCCTGTTGGACGTGAGGTGTTTTCACAAGAAAAACAGAAAGTATTTGTGTTAAACGGCATTCAGACTCAAAGCGGTTATTGTTACAATTTGGGAAATAATCTAAAAAAGATGAAAGGATTGGTTGATATCGTTAGAATTTCACCACTTGGTATTGAAACACTTGATATTATTAAGCAGTTTAAAGCTAACGAAGATGGATTAAATCCACTGCAAATTGAACATAACCGAGATTGTAATGGTTACTGGAATGGGATTGCCGGACTTGAACTTACCCAATAAGCATTTTCTGCCTGAACAGTTTCGGGCAAGTTTTCCTGCACTTAATAGTGAAAGCGTATATCTTGATTCGGCAGCAACAGCACTTAAACCGCTAGCAATGATTGATGCGACACTTGCGTATTATGCCCAGAATACTGCTACTGCAAAACGTAGTTTACACCAAGATGCTTTGCAAGTAACTGCAACAATTGATAAGGCAAGACAAAATGTTGCCGATTTGGTTCACGCTAATAGTAGTGCTGAAATTATCTGGACACGAGGTGCAACCGAGTCAATTAACTTAATTGCGCAAAGCTATGCTCGATCGTTGTTACAACCCAACGATGAAATTATTGTGAGTGAATTAGAGCATCATAGTAATTTGTTACCTTGGTTGATTGTGGCTAAGCAAACGGGGGCTAAAGTCGTTAAGTGGTCGTCGGATGTTAATGAGTTATTGTCGTTAATGTCAGCTAAGACCAAGATTGTTGCAGTGACTCAAATGTCAAACGTCACTGGATTTTGCCCTGATTTAGCTACAATAAGCAACATTGTTCATCAATATGATGCGGTTTTAGTGGTGGATGGTGCGCAAGGTGTTGTTCATCATGCAATTAATGTTAACCAGTTAGATATCGATTTTTATGCCTTTTCTACCCATAAATTGTATGGTCCAACGGGGCTTGGCGTTTTATATGGTAAAAAGGCATTACTTGAGCTAATGTCGGTTTGGCATGGTGGCGGTAAAATGCTAAAAAGCGCTTCGTTTGATGATTTTATTCAAGAAGATCTTCCTTATAAATTTGAAGCTGGTACGCCTAATATTGCAGGTATTGTTGGTTTTAATTCCGTACTTGAGTGGTTAAAAAGTTGGGATAATAAGCAAGCTGAAAACTACACAAAACAGCTAGCTTATTATGCAAAATCACAACTAAACCAATTTGCCGATATTCAATTTTATAGTGTGGATGATAGCCCGATAATCACTTTTAATATCAATAATATTCATCATAATGATATTGCTATTTTGTTAAGTGAACAAAATATTGCCATCCGTACTGGTGAGCTTTGTGCCCAGCCTTTGATGAATAAATTAGGATGCCACGGAGCGGTTCGTGTTTCATTGATGCCATATAATAATCAGCAAGATGTGGATAAATTTATTTCAGTATTGCAAAATGTAATTGAAATATTAGTGTGATTTTATACTGAAACGTATAGTTTCCTGAAACTTTTTTACAAACATTTAATCGTAAATAGGTCAATATTATGCTATCACAGCAAAGCTTAGCCGAATTATTCGCAAAGCAACATAATTGGCAAGATCGTTATCGACAGTTAGTGATGTTAGCAAAGCAATTGCCTGATTTTCCTGAAGAGCAAAAGACAGCTCAAAATCAAGTCAATGGCTGCGAAAACCGAGTTTGGTTGACTTATCAAAAACAGACAGATGATACCTATGTTTTTAGTGGTGATAGTGAAGGTCGAATAGTGAAAGGATTATTGGCAATCTTAATTATTGTTGCTAATAATAAAACAGCGCAAGAAATTGCAACGCTCGATTTTCAATCCTTATTAAGCCA
Organism: Gilliamella sp. BG3; assembly: GCF_046635605.1. Classification (NCBI taxonomy): domain Bacteria; kingdom Pseudomonadati; phylum Pseudomonadota; class Gammaproteobacteria; order Orbales; family Orbaceae; genus Gilliamella; species Gilliamella sp. BG3. Next base: position 22,663 of record NZ_JBIDFE010000018.1, on the reverse strand, counting down.
ATTGAAAATTTCTGATGAGTTAAGCCAATCTCGTTTGCAAGGGCTTACTAAATTAATTGAGCGTATTAAATCAGTTGTATAAAAAAGGGGGCTAATTCGCCCCTGTCTTTTATATAGTCAATATTTAATCTTCAGTATACGTATATAGTGTGATAACTTTTTTTACACCACGGACTTTACTTGCAATTTCGGCTGCTGCTTTACCTTCTTCTGATGTAACAATACCAATTAAGAAAACTTCGCCGTTTTCAGTTACTACTTTAATCTTGCGAGCTTTTGTTTTGGCATCTAAAACTAACTGAGATTTAACTTGAGTCGTTATCCATGTATCATTGGTAATAGTCCCTGCACCAACAGGCTCTCCAATACGAATTTGGTTATAGACTTTTTTTACCCCTTCAACTTGGTAAGCAAGACTTTCAGCTTTTTCAACTTGTTCATTATTTGCTTGTCCAGTTAACAGAATATTACCACCATAAGCACTAGTAACAATACGAGAACCAATAAAAAATGGTCCATTATTTTTTATTTTCATGCTCATGCGTGAACTAAGTGTTGTATCATCAACTTGAGTACCCGCAGTACGAGGATCGGTTGCAACTTTTGCCGTAGCCCCTGCACCAATTCCTATAAAGGCAGCAACGCAGCCTTGTAATGTTAATGCGCAAGAAATTAACATTACTATTAAGCTAACTTTTTTCACTATAACTCCTTATGATTTATTACTCTGTAATAATCAAATTTCAATAAATTGTTTGTATTATGCCTTGTAGATATTGATTTGCAAATAATTTTATGATTTATGCTAGCTTATAGCAGTATTTATATTTTATTAAACTTAACCACACCATAGATTTCTGTTTGAATTTCAATTGTTATTTTAGTGTAAAATCTGCTATCTTTTGATAATAAATAAAATAAATTAGATGATTGGAATACAAATATGAATCAAGATTGTGTCGATTGGCTATATGGTTTATCTGCACCAATGGTTGTAATAAACATAGAAAATGGAGCAAGTTATACTTCGCCATTTTTTTATCCAGATCGAGATTTTGTTGATATGAAAGAGAGTTGGGGGATTGATTCCCGTGAAACTTTACTTAACTGTGTGTTCGACATGGTTGATGATGGGCACGCTTCAGCATTGTCTAAATATTATTTGATGTATTCTCGACTTTCCGAATTTGATTGGTGTGACCATTATCAAGAACAAGATGACTATCAAAAAGTTTTGCTTGATTTTGTCAAACAAACCTTTCCTGTGTGCGGTACTGCAGGTATCCGTAGTTGGGATTATGCTCGAATGGGATATATCTTACGAAATGGTATCACTAATGAATATATCACCGAACAAGAGGCCTTATGGGTTTTTTCTCGAATAGGACTCCGTTGTCAATATTATTATAGAAACTGGCACCATTACTTTTCAGGCTGGTTTGTTGGCTATCAATATTGGATATCACTCAATAGCAAAGAAGACTTAGAAACATTACGTTGCGAATTGACTCGAGCATCACGCGCTCATACCATGGCAAATTTACATGAAGATAAAGATGCCCCACATAATCGTTTATCTTGGTATATAGATATTGAAGAACTAGAAAAACCTGAGTCACTAATGGAGTATGATTGGTCATGAATGAAAATATTTGGCAACTGTTAGGCATTGAAAAAACAACCGATCAAGCGGCTATTCGTCAAGCATATCGAGCACAATTACCTTCATATCATCCTGAAACTGATCCCGATGGTTTTAAAGCATTACGCGAAGCCTATGAGTCAGCAATAAAATATGCACAATCGCCCGAAACAATGGCCGATGAACCTAAGTCTGAATCAGAACAACAACAAGAAGTATCAGTATCTTTAACAGAAAAACAGCTTAAAGCCAATGAAATTTGTGAGGCTTATCAAACATTATTAGATGATCCTCGACGCTGTTTTAATGTTAACGAGTGGCAAAAATTTATTGGTTCATTTTATGACTACTCAATGGCAGTTATTGATTCTGTAAAATGGCGATTGTTAGAAATAAGTTATGAATCAAAAAATATATCAGAGTCATGTGTCAAACTATTAGCCGATAGTTTACGTTGGCGGCAACTGCTAATGATTCAATTTACCGATGATTTTGAAAAGTATGATAATTATTTAAATCATATTGATCGTGGTGATTTGTTCAATTACACCTATTTACCGACAACAAGTAAAACACTGCAAAATGTAACTATCGATTATATGTACTATACTAGGTGGTTATTTTGGGAGCGTAGATCTGAGGATATTTATGCATTCTTATCACAAGATACGGTCATTTATCTTCCTGATGATAAAAATTTGATGCTTAAATTTTCCTATTGGCATTGTATAGCTAATATAAAAAATCAAGCTATTTTGGATTACGCTTTAAAATGTATTTCCCAAAATGATCAAGATGAAAATATCATTATCGAATGGAAATATATTGCCGCTATTCAATATACGCTACTTGATAATAAGCAAGAGTCCTTACAATCTTGGCTAGATCTTTATAGTTCTGGTCATTATCAAGATAAAGCAGCCAGCTGGATAGCTGGTTGGTGTGAATATTATAATAAAGATTATTTCCCATTATTAATCATGGCCCTTAATAATTCTTACTGTATTGATATAGATAACACTGAAAATTATTTAAATGCAATACCTCAGCTAACAGCAACAACTGTTTCACGATTGGCGGAACTTGAGGCTAGTGATTATTCCCCTGAAATAGCCAATTTTATTGATTGGGCGTTAAATGTAAATTGGAATTATAGACAAGTTTTATCCATGCTGTTACTTGATGACGGTACCAATCGATTGTATCGCTTATATCGCCATGCCATCATGCTTCGCCACGGTAATGAAAGATTATTGCAAGAAATCCTTGATGAACGCAGCGATGATCCATTTGAACAATTTATTTTGCAAAATTTACAAAGGCAAGCACGACAAAACCTAACATGGTTATCAGAGCTACCGCCCGTACAAGAGTTTAAAGCTTGGCTATATGATAGTGATGAAAATGCGCCTATTCCAGCTAAATTTGATCCTAATTCTGAAGATAATCATTGTTTGTATTGTCGTTTATGGCTAGATAGGCTTGATTATTTGCCTTATGTTGCCATGTTTCACCTTTATAATAATTTAGAGTATTCATATATGGAAATGTATGATTGGGTAGCTTTTCTTACAATACGAATACCTTACAAATTACCAGCTCCTCCAGATGCTTCTATCTGTTCAAGTAATAAAAATGCCTATTGGCAATGGTATCGTAATTGTTTATTAGTTATATCAATTGCCAGTCAACCCTTTGCAACGGCCAAATATCTTCAAACTGAAAATAATACATTTCAACTACCGGATGATAATTTGCTATCCCCTCTTATTAATATTTTTAAACAAGGAAACTGGCAAAATGAAACAGAGTTATATAATCTGATTAACAATGACAGTAAGTTAATTGATTGCATTTTAATAAATTATCCAAATTCAATTGAATCGTATATTGATGATACACCTGATAGCATTGATTTTAAAGAAATTGAGCAAAAACTTGAACAAGTATGGCAAACTAAATTAGCGAAACAAAACCCTCTCTACTTGATGATTTTATACACCATAGTATTTAATAAGCCCGATCAAAAAACAAAATTAAATACAATGTTACAAGATATTACTGGCGATAATAAAGAGTTAATAAAAGTATCAACAGTTCTACAAAAAAATTGGGAGTCATTATCATCTGATGATAAAATAAAATACAATTACACCGAACTAGTTGATGAAATAGTGACCATTGCTAAACGTTTATCTAACTCTTACGGTATATGTGATGAAGACGACCTTACAATGCTAGACGAGTTCAAAAATACCAGCGACAATGATTTAGTCTTACGGCTTTGTGCAGCATCACTTATAGCAAAAAATGCCGAAAATCAAAAAAAACTGAATTCACAGGCATTACCTAAAAATAAATGGTGGCAGTTTTGGCGTTGGAATGGACGAACAAATCTAAAAGGTTTGATTACACAATTACTTTGTAATTTTGTACTTTTAGGATTAATGTCCATACTTAGCAATTATTTTGAGCTAAATAGTCCAATCTTTTCTAAGATTGGTTGTTTTATTATTGCAGCTAACACGATTTTTGCTATAAAGAGACGCCTAAATGACAGTTATAAAGGACAACCTTTATTCTTTTACTACTTTTACTACTCTTTAATATCAATATTGGTTATTCCTTGGACTTTTTGGCCATTTAGGCTTCCAGGAATTAAACAAACCAATCGTTTTGGACCACCAGTAGAAGAAATTACCAAGGAAAAAGAAAAGTAAACGACAAGTAATCTCCCCTTTTTTATCTAGGCTATACTTGGCTAAAGGAAGGGGAGAGGATATTTTTAAAAATTAGATCTTTTATCGATTAAGATCTTTTAAGTTTAACTCAATTTCACAACGAATTTCGTTAATTTCTTCAGAATTTTGTCTATTTAGTACTTCCATAAAAACTTCGATATATGATCCAATTAATAGTCGTTCATCACCCAATGATTGTGCCCATGCACGTTCTAGCCTTGCTAATAAAGTACGATTCGGCATTTCGTCGCGAGGGTGAATTTTAAGTGCTTTCAAGCGATCATGACTGTCTTGTTTTTGTTTGTCTGTTAATCCAATTGGACTATGATCAATTACTTTGCCATGTTGCTTACCTGTTTCAAGCAAAACCACATCAACTTCTAATAAGCCATTTAGATCATAACTAAAGCGGACATCAATTCCTTGGGTTCTTTCCATTGGCGTTAGAGGCACTTCAAACTCATCAATTAAAACATTATTTTCAACGCGTGGATTTTCACCTTGATAAACCGAAATACATATCGCTTTTTGCTGAGGGTGCGTTGTGTAAAATGTTTTTACTTTCGAAGTTGGTACAATGGTATTACGTTCAATAATGGGTGAAAATAATCCACTAACATTATTTGAACAACTTTCAATCCCTAGTGTATAAGGGCACACATCAGTAAGAATGACTTCTTCAACATCAGCATTTCGCAATCGACAAGCTGCTTGAACTGCGGCACCTTGTGCAACGATCGTTGTCGGATTTATGTGGCGATAGGGTAATTTACCAAATAATTTAGTAACCAGTTCTCGTACCACACCTAATTGAGATGAACCGCCGACTAATACGATATGTTCAAGTTGATTAGGTTTTAATCGGGCATCACTTAATGCTTGTTCTATTGGTGCTCTTAGTCGATTAAGTAGTGGTAACCATAGTGTTTTAGCTCGGCTTTCGTTTAAGGTAAATTGCCACTGCTTATCTTGCCAAAACCAAGTTAAAGTATGTGATTCTTCAACATTTAATTTACATTTTAGTTGTTCGGCTAAATCTAACAGGCGAGCATAATCATCGGTCGGAATATCTTGTTGTTTAAGATTCCATTCACTTAAGCAAACTTTAACAAGCTCTTGGGTAAAATCTTCACCACCTAAATAGTTATCACCAGCAGAAGCATGCACTTCAATAATGGGCATTGAATATTCAAGCACTGTTACATCAAACGTACCACCACCTAAATCAAATACTAAAGTATTACCCGATTGATCTTCATGTAATCCGTATGCCATAGCGGCTGCTGTTGGTTCATTGATTAAGCGTACAGCATTTAACCCAGCTAACTCGGCAGCAAAGCGAGTTTGCTTGCGTTGTTCATCATTAAAATAAGCAGGAACAGAAATGACAACATCACGAACTTCTTGGTTTAAAAAAGCCTCTGCATCTGCTTTCAATGATTTTAAAATTATGGCTGAAAGTTCAGTTGGCGTAAATTTTTTGTCACCTAATTCGAAAACTTTATTTGAACCTAAAAAGCGTTTAAATGCTGCTGCACTGCGATTTGGATGAGTGGTTAAACGAGACAATGCCGCATGTCCGACTAAAATAGAATCGTCTTCATCAACACTAACTACAGATGGTGTAACAACTTCACCAATTGAGTTAGGAATGAGGACAGTTTTACCATCTTGCCAAACACAAATTAAACTGTTTGTAGTGCCTAAATCAATACCGATTGGATAATGCATAAACTCTCTAAATAATATAATAATTTCCTATTGTTTAGATTATATACTAGCGATCACCAGAATTGCAAAAATGATACTAAAGATTAGTAAAATAGGTTTATCTATTATCTTTAAATATAATTATTTTATTCGTTAATTTTTGTAATTTGGCTAACAAGTTTACCTTTTTTCAGCTTTGTTACGATAATGTCACCCACCGTGACTTGTTCAGAGCGACGAACCACTGTGTTGTTTTGGTCGGTGGTAACTGAATAACCTCGTTCGAGAGTAGCTAGCGGACTAACGTTGTTAAGTTGAGAGGTTTGTAAAACAAATTGATGTTGTGATTTTATTAACTTTTGTTTAATTAAATTAATTAATTGTTGCTGTTTTTGCCAAGTAAGTTGCCCTAAATAGGTAATATTATTTTGTGGAGATACTCGTAATAGTCTTTTATCGAGTGAATTATGACGATTTGATAGTCTGAGAAAATATTGCTGAATATTTTCAGATAATGAATGGCGATAAGCTAAAAGTTGATTTAATTGTTTTTCTAGCTTTGTTTGTGGATGTTGAGTCTGTAATTGGTGTCGCCATTTATTGAGTTTTTCTCGGCATTGCATTAAATAATAATCCATTGCCATGGTTAAATGCTGCTGTTGAACTTGCAAACGTTTTACTTGTTGTAAACTGTCTCGACTAACAAGCTCGGCTGCTGCAGATGGGGTTGCCGCTCTAACATCAGCCACAAAATCGGCAATCGTAAAATCAATCTCATGCCCAACCGCACTCACAATCGGTATTTGACTAGCAAAAATAGCTCTGGCTACCACTTCTTCATTAAATGACCATAAGTCTTCAAGCGAGCCACCACCTCGTCCAACAATTAATACATCACATTCTTGACGAATGTTGGCAATGTGAATCATGTTAGCGATTTGCCCTGCCGCTTCATTGCCCTGAACTTGCGTTGGGTAAATAATTAAATGCAAACTTGGATCTCGGCGTTTTAATATCTGACAAATATCATGCAATGCCGCACCTGTTGATGAGGTGATAATTCCAACTGTACGAATGTTTTCTGGTAATAATTGTTTATTGGTAGAATCAAATAAACCTTCCTCAGACAGCTTTTGTTTTAGTTGCTCAAACTTTTGCTGTAATAATCCCGTACCTGCTGCTTGGATTTTATCAATAACCAGTTGGTATTCGCCACGTGCCTCATATAGTGTTACTGTGGCCCTAACTAAAACTTGTTGCCCATTTTGTGGGATAAAACCTGCACGAAAATTGCTGTTGCGAAACATAGCACAGCGTACTTGTGCACTATCGTCTTTTAACGAAAAATACCAATGACCTGATGATGGACGTGAAAAGTTTGATATTTCACCTATTAACCAGATCTGACCAATAGCATCACAAAGCAACTCTTTAACCATTTGATTAAGATCTTTCACTGATAAAATTGAATTGTTTTGCATGCTATTATCCTTATTACAACTATATTATAACTATAAAGGTTTATACTAAATCAAATTGAGCCCAAATTGGTGCATGATCAGATGGTTTTATCATTGCACGAATATCATAATCAATACCCGTTTGTTTACAATAAGTCATCATTTTTTGACTAGCTAATATTAAATCAATTCTTAACCCATTATGGGTTTCAAAACCTTTAGTACGATAATCAAACCAAGAATACTCAAGTTCAGTTGGGTGAGCATTGCGGTAAGTATCAATAAAACCGAGAGACATTAAGTTGTTTATCCATTTTCGTTCTTCCGGTAAAAATGAACATTTTCCTGTACGAAGCCATCGTTTACGGCTATCTTCGGAAATGCCTATATCTAAATCGGTTGGGCAAATATTCATATCGCCCATGACTAAAGTTAGTTGATTATTTAATTGACGATCTTGTAAATACTGTATTAAATCATTATAAAATTTACGTTTAGCAGGGTATTTAATTTCATGATGTAAACTTTCACCTTGAGGAAAATAACCATTAATTATTGTTAAATTACCTTGACTAGTAGGTAACTCAATTATGATCAAACGACATTGAGCATCATCACTATCGTTTGGAAAGCCACATTGCACAGACAAAGGTTGTTGCTTGGTTAACAACGCTACTCCATAATGCCCTTTTTGTCCGTGATAATGTAAGTGATAACCAAACTGTGCTAATTCATCAATGGGAAACTGATCGTTATGAACTTTAGTTTCTTGTAAACCAATAATATCTGGTTGGTGTGTCTCAATAATTGCTGATAATTGATGAATTCGAGCGCGAAGGCTATTAATATTAAACGAGATAACTTTCATAATAAATTTATTATATTTAATTCCATGTTATAAACTAAATACGCATCGTAACAAAAATACGTTATACTGTTAAGCTATTACAATAAAAACCACCATTTGTGATAAAGGGAATCACTAAATATGTCTACGGAATTACTTGCCTTGCGCGATAAAATCGATGAAGTTGATAAATCCATTTTATCTTTAATTACAAAGCGATTAGCATTAGTTGCCGAAGTTGGCGAAGTAAAAAGCAAACATGGCATTCCGATTTATGATCCCAATCGTGAAGCGGATATGTTAGCTAAAAGGCGACATGAAGCTGAAAAAGTAGGTATATCCCCCAATTTAATAGAAGATATTTTACGTCGTTTAATGCGTGAGTCTTATATTAGCGAAAATGATAAAGGTTTTAAAAAAGTCTATAGTGGTCAAGGATCAATAGTGATTGTTGGTGGTAATGGGCAAATGGGACGATTGTTTGCTCATTTATTTACCCTATCTGGCTATCAGGTTAAAACATTAGGTTCTAAAACTATGCATCAAGCAGCCGAAGTGGTTACTGATGCAGTGGCTGTTATCGTGACAGTACCTATTAACAAAACCTGTGAAGTCATTAAACAACTACCACCATTACCCAAAGATTGTATTTTAACGGATTTTACATCTATAAAAGCCAAGCCTCTCCAGGCAATGCTTGATAAACATCAAGGGCCTGTAGTCGGTTTACACCCAATGTTTGGTCCAGATGTACCAAATTTAGCCAAACAAATTATTGTTTATTGTGAAGGACGATATCCAGATAAATACCAATGGCTAATTGAACAAATGCGTATTTGGGGTGCCAATTTATGTGCGATTAATGCCAAGGAGCATGACAAATGCATGTCATTCATCCAAGCATTACGCCATTTCACTTCGTTCTCATATGGTGTCAATTTGCAACGAGAACAGGCCGATTTAGAGCAATTGATCGCACTTTCTTCGCCAATTTATCGCCTTGAATTGATGATGGTTGGGCGCTTATTTGCTCAAGATCCTGAGCTTTATGCCGATATCATCATGGCGTCAGATGATAATATTGAATTAATTAAACGCTACTATGAACGCTTTGGGCAAATGGTCAAACTAATTGAACAACGTGACAAAACTAAATTTATTAAAAGTTTTAACGAAGTAACTCAATGGTTTGGTAGTTATGCCGAACGTTTTATTAAAGAGAGCCAAGGATTATTAAAATTTGCCAATGATAATCGAGAGTAGTTTTATATTAAAAAGTATACTTTCCTGAAAGTTTTTCACAAATTAAAATATACTTTTTATCAAAAGATAGTTGTTAGAAATAATAAATGTTAGTGTGAGGGAATATCATGTCTAATCGAAAATATTTTGGTACAGATGGGATTCGCGGTAAAGTTGGCCAGTATCCTATTACACCAGATTTTGCGCTTAAATTAGGCTGGGCTGCTGGGCGAGTGCTAGCCAAAGATGGTGTTAAAAAAGTATTAATCGGTAAAGATACCCGCATTTCAGGCTACATGCTTGAATCAGCACTAGAAGCGGGATTTGCTTCTGCTGGTGTTGCCGCTGCGTTTACAGGACCAATGCCAACCCCGGCAATTGCCTATTTAACCCGCACTTTTCGTGCTGATGCTGGCGTTGTCATTTCTGCCTCGCACAATCCTTTTTATGACAATGGTATTAAATTCTTTTCAACCGAAGGGAAAAAGCTTGATGATACAATCGAACTAGAAATTGAAGCCGAACTTGAAAAAGAGATCGATTGCGTTGAATCCAAACAACTTGGTCGAGCTAGCCGTATTACCGACGCTGCAGGGCGTTATATTGAATTTTGTAAAAGCACATTTGACCATGATTTAAGTTTGTCTGGATTAAAAATTGTTGTCGATTGCGCTAATGGTGCCACCTATCACATAGCACCAAAAGTATTACGAGAACTAGGAGCACAAGTAATAAAAATTGGTTGTGAGCCAGATGGTGTTAACATCAATGAAAACTGTGGCGCAACTGACATAAAAGCGCTTGCTAAACGAGTTATTGATGAAAAAGCCAATTTAGGTTTTGCCTTAGATGGCGATGGTGACCGTATTATCATGGTTGATCACGAAGGTCGAAAAATTGACGGCGATTTAATTATCTATATCATTGCCCGTGAAGCATTAAGACAAGGTCAACTAAAAGGTGGCGTTGTCGGTACATTAATGAGCAATATGGGGCTTGAAATTGCCCTTAAAAATCTCGGTATCCCATTTGCTCGTGCTAAAGTTGGTGATCGTTATGTACTTGAAAAACTAATCGAAAAAAATTGGCGCTTAGGTGCCGAAAATTCGGGACATGTTTTATTATTAGATAAAACCACCACTGGTGATGGTATTATTGCTGGCTTACAAGTATTAGCAGCAATGATTCGTAATGATATGTCATTGGCTGACTTGTGCAGTGGTATGACAATGTTACCACAAGTATTAATTAATGTTCGATTTTCAGGTGAAAATGACCCCCTAAATAGTGATGAAGTGAAAGCGGCAATTAAACAAGCAGAAAAACAGCTTGGTCATAATGGTCGAGTTTTGATCCGTAAATCAGGAACCGAACCGCTAATTCGTGTTATGGTAGAAGGATGCAATGAAATTGAAGTGCAAAAACTAGCAGAAACTATCGCTACAGCAGTTAAAGCTTAAAAATACCCCCAATCATGCCCATTAATTAAGCCATTAATTGAGCTGTATTGAGGTTAGAATAGTAAGAGAAGTTGCGTGCATTTACGTAAAATTAGTAAAAAGTGTCTAAAATTTTAATTTTGTTAATCAAAGGTTGACTTGTTATAGGCAATTAGGTTTAAAATAGTAACTTCAGATTATTACAGCAATTGCTTATATCTTTCAAGTGAAAACATGAGCAATATTTTTTATTTTTAAAAATAGGTTAAGAGGGTTATATGTCAGTTTCCTCTCCAGCTTCACCACAAGCTTATATCAAGCATCATCTTGAGAACTTGCAAGTAGGTTCTGGTTTTTGGACCTTAAATCTTGACTCATTGTTCTTTTCGATCTTACTTGGTGTTATCTTTTTATGGATATTCCATCGTGTAGCAAGAAAAGCCACCAGTGGTGTCCCAAGTAAACTGCAATGTGCAGTAGAAATGATCTTCGAATTTGTCAATAATACTGTTAAGGACATGTTTACTGGTCAAAATAAACTCATTGCGCCGTTAGCATTAACTGTGTTTATTTGGGTTTTCTTGATGAATTTAATGGATCTTATCCCTGTTGATTTTCTACCTTATGCTGGTCAGTATTTAGGTCTGTCACACTTGAGAGTTGTACCAACCGCAGATGTAAGCATTACTATGTCGATGTCCTTAGGTGTGTTTGCACTTATCATCATTTACTCGATCAAGTACAAAGGGATTTCAGGATTTGTTAAAGAATATACCTTGCATCCATTTAATCACTGGGCGTTTGCACCTATTAATTTAGTACTTGAATTAGTTAGCCTATTAGCAAAGCCTGTTTCTTTAGGGCTTCGACTTTTCGGAAATATGTATGCAGGTGAGCTTATTTTCATCTTAATTGCTGGATTATTACCTTGGTGGTCACAGTGGGTATTATCGTTACCATGGGCCATTTTTCATATTTTAATAATTACGTTACAAGCTTTTATTTTTATGGTGTTGACGATCGTCTATTTAGCTATGGCGTCGGCAACGGAAGATCATTAATTTTAATATTTTTTTTGTTAATAAACTGGAGTATATAATGGAAATGTTATTTGTAGCCGCAGGCATTATGATGGGATTAGCTGCAATTGGTGGTGCAGTTGGTGTTGGTTTATTAGGCGGTAAATTTTTAGAAAGTGCTGCTCGTCAACCGGAATTAATGCCTATGTTACGTACTCAATTCTTTATCGTTATGGGTCTAGTTGATGCAATCCCAATGATCTGTGTAGGTATTGCACTTTACGTTATCTTCGTGGTTGCAGGTTAATAAAAATTTAAGGGGGAATCGTGTCATGAATATGAACGCAACTCTCCTCGGCCAAGCAATTACATTTGTATTGTTTGTTTGGTTCTGTATGAAGTTTGTTTGGCCTCCTGTTATTGGCGCGATTGAAAAACGCCAAAAAGAGATAGCCGAAGGACTTGCTTCAGCAGAAACAGCAAAAAAAGATTTGGAATTAGCCAAAGCGAATACATCTGACATAATGCAACAGGCTAAGGTTGAGGCTAATGCAATTATTGAGCAAGCGAATAAACGCAAAGCAATCATTCTTGAAGAAGCAAAACAAGAAGCTTCTCGCGAAAAAGAACGAATTGTTGCTCAAGGGCTTGCCGAAGTAGAAGCTGAACGCAAACGAGCAAGAGAAGAGCTTAAACAGCAAGTCGCTACACTCGCTATTGCTGGTGCAGAAAAAATTATTGAACGTTCTGTTAATGAAGCCGCAAATAGCGACATCATTGATAAACTCGTAGCTGAACTATAAGGAGAATAGAGCAATGGCTGACTTAATTACGATTGCTCGCCCTTATGCTAAAGCCGCTTTCGAATTTGCGGTAGAAAATAACAGCATCGAATCATGGCATAAAATATTAGTGCTAACATCTGAAGTGAGTAAAGATACTCAAATAAGAAGTGTCTTAACATCTGATATGAAAACTGATTCGGTGGCTAATTTACTCATCAACATCTGTAAAGATGTGTTAGATGAGTTTAGTACTAATTTTATTAAGATTATGGCTGAAAACAAACGATTATCACTTCTTCCTGAAGTGTTAATCTTGTTTGAACAATATTGTTTAGATAGAGAATTGCAAGCAGATGTTGATGTAATTTCTGCTAGTGAACTAACTAATGAGCAACTTAATAAAATTTCTGTCGCTGTCGAAAAACGTTTATCACGAAAAGTAAAACTAAAATGTCATATAGATAAATCGCTCATTTCTGGTTTTATTATTCGTACGGGCGATATGGTTATTGATAGTAGTATCAGAGGGCGTTTAAATCGTTTAAATAACGCTCTACAGTCTTAAGGGGACTGATAATGCAGCTAAATTCAACTGAAATAAGTGAACTAATTAAAGAGCGGATAGCTCAGTTCAATATTGTGAGTGATGCTCACAATGAAGGAACTATCATATCTGTAAGTGATGGTATCCTTCGAATCCACGGATTAACTGATGTAATGCAAGGCGAAATGATTGCATTACCAGGTGGCCGATATGCAATGGCATTAAACCTTGAAAGAGACTCCGTTGGTGCGGTAGTCATGGGACCATACGAAGACTTGTCTGAAGGTATGAAAGTACAATGTACTGGCCGTATTTTACAAGTACCAGTTGGTGAAGGTTTATTAGGCCGCGTTATTAACACACTAGGTGAACCAATTGATGGTAAAGGCTCACTTCAACATGACGGTTTTTCACCAGTAGAAGTAGTTGCACCAGGTGTTATCGATCGTAAATCCGTTGACCAAGCATTACAAACTGGTTATAAAGCCGTTGACTCAATGATTCCAATTGGACGAGGTCAACGTGAACTTATCATCGGTGACCGTCAAACAGGTAAAACAGCACTTGCTGTCGATGCAATCATCAACCAACGCGACTCAGGTGTAAAATGTATTTATGTTGCCATTGGTCAAAAACAATCAACTATTGCCAATGTTGTACGTAAACTTGAAGAGCATGGTGCACTTAAAAACACAATTGTGGTTGTGGCATCAGCGTCTGAATCAGCTGCGTTACAATACTTAGCGCCATATGCTGGTTGTGCAATGGGTGAATACTTCCGCGATCGTGGTCAAGATGCATTAATTGTTTATGATGATTTATCTAAACAAGCTGTTGCTTACCGTCAAATTTCGTTATTACTTCGTCGTCCGCCTGGACGTGAAGCTTATCCTGGTGATGTATTTTATCTTCATTCTCGCTTACTTGAACGCGCAGCGCGAGTCAACGAAGCCTATGTTGAAGAGTACACTAAAGGCGAAGTTAAAGGAAAAACAGGCTCATTAACAGCATTACCGATTATTGAAACTCAGGCTGGTGACGTTTCAGCATTCGTACCAACTAACGTAATTTCGATTACTGATGGTCAGATTTTCCTGGAAACTAGCCTATTTAACTCAGGTATCCGCCCTGCGGTTAACCCTGGCATTTCGGTTTCACGTGTGGGTGGTGCTGCACAAACTAAGATAATGAAAAAATTATCAGGTGGTATTCGTACTGCGCTTGCACAGTATCGTGAATTAGCTGCGTTCTCTCAATTTGCATCAGACTTAGATGAAGCAACAAGAAACCAATTAAGTCACGGTGAAAAAGTAACAGAATTGTTAAAACAAAAGCAATACTCGCCAATGACTGTTGCTGAACAATCAATAGTACTTTACGCTGCTGAACGTGGTTATCTTGAAGATGTAGAATTAGCTAAAGTATTACCATTTGAAACAGCACTACTTGCTTATGCCCATAGTCAATATGCCGATTTTGTTAAATCAATTGATGAAACAGGTAATTACAATGATGAGATTGAAACTAAGCTAAAAGAATTACTTGAAAGCTTTAAATCAACTCAAACATGGTAAGGGTGAGGTAAAAAATGGCTAATGCAAAAGAGATTAGAACAAAAATTGCCAGTATCCAAAGTACGCAAAAAATCACTAAAGCGATGGAAATGGTTGCCAATTCTAAAATGCGTAAAACGCAAGATAGAATGGCTGCTAGTCGACCATATGCCGAAATGATTCGTGAAGTAATTGGACATTTAGCGTTAGCTCAGATAGGCGCCAAACATCCTTATTTAGAAGAAAGAGATGTAAAGCGAGTTGGCTATCTTATCATTTCAACCGATCGTGGTTTATGTGGTGGTTTAAATATCAACCTTTTTAAAACTGTCATTGCTGATATGTCAGCATGGCAGGAAAAGGGTGTTGAAGCTGATGTTGCTTTAATTGGTTCGCGTGGTGTTTCGTTTTTCTCGTCAGTGAAAGCGAACATCTTAACTCAAGCTACTAATTTGGGCGATGAACCAAATTTATCCGATTTAATTGGGCCGGTAAAAACAATGCTTGAGGCATATGACAACGGTAAAATTGATAGATTATATATTGTCACAAACAAATTTATTAATACGATGTCACAAAAGCCGACAATTCAGCAATTATTACCTTTACCACCATCAGAAGATAAAAAACTCAAAGCTTCATCATGGGATTATATTTATGAGCCTGATGCTAAATCACTATTAGACGTGATTTTACGTCGCTATATTGAATCACAAGTTTATCAAGCAGTGGTTGATAATTTAGCGAGTGAACAAGCAGCAAGAATGGTGGCCATGAAAGCGGCAACGGATAACGGAGCAAACCTAATTAATGAGTTACAAATTGTGTATAACAAGGCACGCCAAGGTGCTATCACTAATGAATTAATTGATATTGTATCCGGTGCAGCCGCTGTTTCAGGTTAGTGCTAAATATTGGCTTATAGTTAAGAAAAAGACGTAGAGGATTAAAAATGGCTACTGGAAAGATTGTCCAGATCATCGGTGCGGTGGTTGATGTCGAATTCCCAGAAGATGCAGTACCAAAGGTATATGATGCATTAGAAGTGGAAACAGGCACTGAAAAATTAGTTCTGGAAGTTCAGCAACAATTAGGTGGTGGCGTTGTATGTTGTATTGCAATGGGTTCATCTGATGGTTTAAGACGTGGACTTGACGTAGTAAACACTGGTCACGGCATTGAAGTACCTGTGGGTACAAAAACACTAGGTCGTATTATGAACGTACTTGGTGATCCTGTTGATAAAGCAGGTCCTATTGGTGAAGAAGAACGTTGGGCGATTCACCGTGCTGCCCCAACCTATGAAGAGCTTGCAAACTCAACTGAATTACTTGAAACAGGTATTAAAGTTATCGACCTAATTTGTCCATTTGCTAAAGGTGGTAAAGTTGGTCTGTTTGGTGGTGCTGGTGTAGGTAAAACCGTTAACATGATGGAGTTGATCCGTAATATCGCTATTGAACACTCAGGTTACTCAGTGTTTACTGGTGTGGGAGAACGTACTCGTGAAGGTAATGACTTTTACCACGAAATGAAAGAATCAAACGTACTTGATAAAGTATCATTAGTTTACGGCCAAATGAATGAGCCACCAGGAAACCGTTTACGTGTTGCGTTAACTGGTTTGACTATGGCTGAAAAATTCCGTGACGAAGGTAAAGATGTTTTATTATTCATCGATAATATTTATCGTTATACCTTAGCTGGTACTGAAGTATCTGCGTTATTAGGTCGTATGCCATCGGCAGTAGGTTATCAACCAACATTAGCTGAAGAAATGGGGTTACTACAAGAACGTATTACTTCAACTAAGACTGGTTCGATTACTTCAATCCAAGCGGTGTATGTGCCAGCAGATGACTTGACTGACCCATCACCAGCAACAACCTTTGCTCACTTAGATGCGACAATCGTATTAAGTCGACAAATTGCTTCTTTAGGTATCTATCCGGCAGTGGATCCATTAGATTCAACTAGTCGTCAATTAGATCCTTTAGTTGTTGGTCAAGAGCACTATGATTGTGCCCGTGGTGTTCAGTCAATTCTACAACGTTATCAAGAATTAAAAGATATTATTGCTATTCTTGGTATGGATGAGTTATCTGAAGATGATAAATTGATCGTTGCTCGTGCACGTAAAATTCAGCGCTTCTTATCTCAACCATTCTTTGTTGCAGAAGTATTTACTGGTTCACCAGGAAAATATGTACCTTTAAAAGATACGATCAGTGCATTTAAAGGAATCATGAATGGTGATTATGACCATATTCCTGAACAAGCATTCTATATGGTTGGTTCAATTGATGAAGCGATTGAGAAGGCAAAATCTCTCTAAGAGATTCATTGAACGAAGATCGTATTAATGGAGATCGTATTATGGCACTAACTTCCTATCAATTAGAAGTTGTTAGTGCTGAATCTCACCTGTTTTCGGGTGATGTTCAGCGAATCAGAGTCACAGGTAAGGAAGGTGAACTTGGGATTTATCCTGGCCATACCCCTTTACTCACAACCATAAAACCAGGCATGGTCGGCATTGTGAAAGCGGATGGTGAAGAAGAGTTTATCTATCTATCTGGTGGCATCTTAGAAGTACAACCTAACATCGTAACTATCTTGGCAGATACTGCAATTCGTGGTGAAGATTTAGATGAAGCAAGAGCACAAGAAGCAGTAAGACAAGCACAAGAACATATTAATCACCCAAGCGATGATATGTCATTTGCACAAGCATCTGCTGAATTATCAAAAGCTTTGGCAAAAATTCGCGTTATCGAATTGACTCGCCGCATGGGTCAATAGTTTGCTTTTTGATGTTTTATCATACACAAAAGGCTATTTGGTATTACAAGTAGCCTTTTTTAACTTTCCGATAAGTTGATTGCTAAAGGGCTTTCCAACATTTAACCTGTGAGTTGTACCCATTCTATATCCAAATTAAAGCTAAAAAAGATTAGTTAATCAATCGAATTATTTACTATCTACACTTAAATTATTTTTCGATACAAAATAAAAGTACTATTTGAATATATTGAAATCTATTATAATCAAGTTCATCGACATTCAACTCATGGTTGGGTATTGCCTGAACAATATGAAAAGCAGTATTACTTAGATAATAATTTATAGCGGTGAGTTCTGTCTAGTATTTTGGCGAGGATCATTATTTTTATTATCTGCTACAAGCGTTAAAAATGATGTTACCTTTATTTGTTAATCAATGGATATTATTAATTAAAGATACTTCTTTAGCCTATATTGTTGGTGTTGCAGAGTTTACCTTTGTTGCGACCCAAATTAATAATCGAAGTATAGTTTATCCAACTGAAATATTTCTATTTGTTATAGTTGTTTATTTTATTATTTGTGCAGCACTTGATTTTACTGTATCTAGATTAACTAAGTCGTAGAACTTCACCAAATTGCTTATTTAATCAAAAAGTGAAAGCAACTTAGTGAAATCCTACAAATAAGCATAATTATTATTTATCAACTTAATGTTTTTTGTATATCAAAACTACTCTATTAACCCTTACATACTACTTGTATCGGTTGTTGTGCTCCAAATACAGCAATTTGTCCTATCCAAGCATCAATAGCGTATCGATTAGAATGACCGGGATATTGATTTGTTAAAGGGAATTCGTCAGAAGAATAAAACCACAGATGGTCATCAAACCGCCAATTAGAATTAGGATAAGTTCCACTATGAGTTGAACCCCATTCGCTCAATAGCCCTTGATTGATCGCTCGTGTAAATAAATCCCAAGTTAGTGGCCATATCCTCCATGAAGGAGAAGCATTAGGTGAATTTGTCATTTCAGCTCTAGTTGGTAGATTGTTTTCCCCGTGACATATTCGTACAGCTTGTTCATAACTGACAGCATGTCCTGGTTGTGGAAAAACCCAAGTTTTTGTAGGGTTAAATGAGTAAGTATGTACTATAGTAGGATCAGGTTTAAACGTTGCAGAGATAGTTACCGTACCATTAGGTTTATTGTTAAGTACAACCATGCCATTTTGATCTACCGTTACACTGTTTTGAGGTGTTGCATTAACCGAATAATTCCAATCAGTTTGAGCGCCCGTCATAATTAATTGAAATTTAGCACCTGCAAATCCTGTTGTTGGAAATTTTGGATTGGCAGAGGCATAGAACCCATTGATTGGATCAAAAACGTTATGATCATATCCTCCACCACAAAGAGAATCTCTATATTCGGTCCCTGGTTCATTCCACCCTTTATCTCCTCGGTTGTTATCAATAATTGAGCTGTCAAGATCATTATAACCTACAAGCGAACAATCTGTTTTGCCATTTTTGGTAAAATGATAGGGGCTTCCCCAAGTTTTCTTATTGTCGACTATCATTTGGTTAGGTTTAGCAAAACAAATTTCTGAATCTGTATTAATTTGATAAATTTTAGTCAAATTATATAGTTCACTATCTTTAGGATCGCCATATTCAGAATGGACTTGTATATCTGAAAGGGTAATTGCTAACTTAAGTGGCATTGGGAAACCACTACCACAGCCAATAGGCTTTCCGTATTGAGATTTTGCTATTTCTTGCCCTGCATTATCAAACCATTTAAAGTTAACTGTACCGATAGTAAAAGTTCCGTTATCAGAAACTCTACCATTGTCTCCATCTTCATCATAATAATTATTGCTAGATGATAAGTTAAGATTAGCGACGGTCAAAGGTTGAATAATAAAATCATTAAGTGTTAGGTTTTTGTCAAATGATATAGGAATATTGTTTAATTGTTTGCTGTAAAAAGTACCTCTGACGGTAAAGCCAAAATTATTTTCAATAGAGTTCGCTATAAAAACAGGGGCATTTCCTTTTATTGTTTTTGCCGTTGCTACTGATATGGCGTTAGCTGTAAGAGGAAAGAAAAAAAGAAAAAATGACAATTTTGAATTAGTTATAAACTTGGTTAATTTATAACCTGCTGTCTGCTGTCTGCTGTCTGCTGTCTGCTGTCTGCTGTCTGCTGTCTGCTGTCTGCTGTCTGCTGTCTGCTGTCTGCTGTC